>NZ_WSPD01000012.1:0-135894 GCF_026319105.1 Enterobacter sp. HSTU-ASh6
GGGCAATTCGCGCCTTCCATGAAGCAGGGCTGTGGAACCATTTCCAGGACGTGGCGTTTGACCTTAGCAACGTTCTCTCCACGCACTCGCTGACCGGCACCCTGCTCGAAGGTATCTTCGGTTACCAGGAAACGCCGAGCGTCAGCGAAGTGGCGATGTACTTTATTTATCTGGTTCCGGCGCTGGTGCTGTTTGCTCTGCCGCCGCGCACCGGCACGCAGGCGTCACGCGTTACGCCATAATTTTAGTTTTAGTTACAACATACTTTTAAAGGGAAGAGTCATGGCAATTCAGTTCCGTCGTAGTGCGTTATGCGCAGGCATTGCCGCGCTGTTCGCTTCTGCATTCTCCGCCTGGGGCGCGGATGTTCCTCAGGTTAAAGTGACCGTCAATGACAAACAGTGTGAGCCGATGACGCTCACGGTGAATAGCGGCAAAACCCAGTTCATTATTCAGAACCACAGCCAGAAAGCGCTGGAGTGGGAGATCCTGAAAGGGGTTCTGGTGGTGGAAGAGCGCGAAAACATCGCCCCTGGCTTCAGCCAGAAAATGACCGCTAACCTGCAGCCGGGCGAATATGAGATGACCTGCGGCCTGCTGACCAACCCGAAAGGAAAGCTCATCGTCAAAGGTGAAGCAACGGCCGATGCGGCGAAAGGCGCTGCGGTGCTGAGCCTGGGTGAGGCCATTACCGCGTATAAAGCGTATGTCACAAAAGAGACGGCGGACCTGGCGGCAGCAACCAAAGCCTTTACCGATGCGGTGAAAGCCGGTGACATCGAAAAAGCGAAATCCCTCTATGCGCCGACCCGTCAGCACTACGAGCGTATCGAACCGATTGCCGAGCTGTTCTCCGATCTGGATGGCAGCATTGATGCCCGCGAAGATGATTTCGAGCAGAAAGCCGCCGATCCAAAATTCACCGGTTTCCACCGTCTTGAGAAAGCCCTGTTCGGCGATAACACCACCAAAGGGATGGAGAAGTATGCCGACCAGCTGAACAGTGACGTGCTGGAGCTGCAAAAGCGCATCAGCGAGCTGGCCTTCCCACCGTCAAAAGTGGTGGGTGGCGCGGCCGGTCTGATTGAAGAAGTGGCCGCGAGCAAAATCAGCGGTGAAGAGGATCGCTACAGCCATACCGATCTGTGGGACTTCCAGGCTAACGTCGACGGCGCGCAGAAAATTGTTAACCTGCTGCGTCCTCAGCTGCAGAAAGAGAACGGCGAACTGCTGGCGAAAGTGGACGCCAACTTCAAAAAGGTCGACACCATTCTGGCGAAGTACCGTACCAAAGACGGCTTTGAAACCTACGACAAGCTGACCGATGCCGACCGTAACGCGCTGAAAGGCCCGATTACCGCCCTGGCGGAAGATCTCTCCCTGCTGCGCGGCGTACTGGGTCTGGACTAAGCACCATGAATAAGCATAACGAGAACGACGTGGCTGAGCCTTCCCGTCGTCGGTTGTTAAAAGGGGTCGGGGCGCTGGGTGGCGCCTTTGCCCTGGCAGGCGGCTGTCCGGTGGCGCATGCGGCGAAACCGCAAAGCGCGCCCGGCACGCTGCCACCCAATGCCCGCATGGAGACGCAGCCGTTTTATGGCGAGCATCAGGCTGGCATTCTGACTCCACAGCAGGCTTCCATGATGCTGGTGGCCTTTGATTCGCTGGCCAGCGATAAAGCTGACCTGGAGCGTCTGTTCCGCCTGCTGACCACGCGCATCGCGTTTCTCACGGCGGGGGGACCGGCTCCCGACACGCCGAACCCGCGGCTGCCGCCCATGGACTCCGGTATTCTGGGGCCGTTTATCGCCCCGGATAACCTGACCATTACCGTTTCGCTCGGGGAATCGCTGTTTGATGCGCGCTACGGGCTGGCAAAACAGAAGCCGAAAGCGCTGCAAAAAATGACGCGTTTCCCTAATGACTCGCTCGATGCCGCCCTCTGTCACGGCGATCTGCTCCTGCAGATCTGCGCCAATACGCAGGACACGGTGATCCACGCCCTGCGCGACATCATCAAGCACACGCCGGATCTGCTCAGCGTGCGCTGGAAGCGGGAAGGGTTTATCTCAGACCATGCCGCCCGCAGCAAAGGCAAGGAGACGCCTGTCAACCTGCTGGGCTTTAAGGACGGCACGGCTAACCCGGACAGCCAAAATGGTGCGCTGATGAAAGAGGTGGTGTGGGTGACTGCCGATCAGGGCGAGCCGGCATGGGCGGTCGGCGGAAGTTACCAGGCGGTGCGAATTATTCAGTTCCACGTTGAGTTCTGGGACCGTACGCCTCTCAAAGAGCAGCAGACGATCTTTGGTCGTGATAAGCAAAGCGGCGCACCGCTCGGCATGAAGAATGAGCATGACGTGCCCGACTACGCCAGCGATCCGAATGGCGATGTGATTGCGCTCGACAGCCATATTCGTCTGGCCAACCCGCGCACCAAAGAGACGCAGTCCAGCCTGATGATGCGCCGGGGATACAGCTACTCGCTCGGGGTGACCAACTCCGGTCAGCTCGATATGGGGCTGCTGTTCGTCTGCTACCAGCACGATCTCGAGAAGGGGTTCCTGACGGTACAGAAGCGCTTAAACGGCGAAGCGCTGGAAGAGTACATTAAACCTATCGGCGGCGGCTATTTCTTTGCTCTGCCAGGCGTGCGCGACCGCAACGCGTACCTCGCTCAGGGTCTGATTGAAGCCTGATAATTGTCCCCGCAACCGTTCGCGGGGACATTATTTTTTCATATGACTATCCTGCTGTTATATTTCTGTAATATTTCTGTATGAGACTGATTTCCACTGTAGGGACAGTCCTAAAAGTTGCATTCAGGTAAAATAAATGTTGCATTTATGATAACTCCTGATGTACTTAAGATAAGACAGCGGTAGTTCCCGGCAGTGATGCTGTATCACTATGGAGATCGCGAATGGTTGCGTCCTGTACTGGACAAGGTAAACATAACAACCGCAGCACCCGGCGCGGAGGCTCAGACTCCGGCAGCGATTTCCTCACCACTAAATTCTCCCCCATCCCTCAAGAATCTGATTCGACCGACGTGCAGAACGGTGCGCGTAGCTGTTCCGTATCGTCATCCGATAAAGCAAGCAATGGCTTACAAGGAAGCCAACCCTCTGATGTTCGTGCGCATAATCGTGCCGAAGCTGGCGCGTGTGATGAATACCAACAACTCAAGGTGCTATCCATGGGAAGACAAAAAGCAGTGATCAAAGCTCGTCGCGAAGCAAAACGTGTGCTGAGACGGGATTCACGTAGCCATAAACAGCGTGAAGAAGAATCGGTCACCTCGCTTGTGCAGATGAGTGGCGTAGAAGCAATTGGCATGGCCCGTGACAGCCGTGATAATTCTCCAATTGTGGCGCGCAATGAGGCTCAGGCGCACTACCTGAATGCTATCGAGAGTAAACAGCTCATCTTTGCAACCGGTGAAGCCGGATGCGGGAAAACCTGGATCAGTGCGGCCAAAGCGGCGGAAGCGCTGATCCATAAGGACGTGGAAAGAATCATTGTGACCCGTCCGGTACTGCAGGCTGATGAAGATCTCGGTTTCTTACCCGGAGATATTTCGGAGAAGTTTGCCCCGTACTTCAGGCCCGTCTATGACGTGCTGGTGAAACGTCTGGGCGCATCCTTTATGCAGTACTGCCTGCGACCAGAGATTGGCAAGGTGGAAATCGCGCCGTTCGCCTATATGCGCGGACGTACATTTGAAAATGCGGTCGTCATTCTTGACGAGGCTCAGAACGTGACCGCTGCGCAAATGAAGATGTTTTTAACGCGCCTCGGGGAGAACGTGACGGTTATCGTTAACGGCGATATTACCCAGTGTGACCTGCCGTCCGGCGTGAAATCCGGACTGAGCGACGCCATGTCACGTTTTGAGGAAGATGAAATGATTGGGGTGGTACGCTTTACCAAAGAGGATTGCGTGCGCTCGGCGCTCTGTCAGCGGACGCTGCAAGCGTATTACTGAATTTGCTGTTGTGTTCAAGGCCCGGGAAACCGGGCTTTGTTTTTTGTGCATTTATTCCCTCTCCCTTGGGGAGAGGGCCAGGGTGAGGGGCTCAGACCGCACCGAGCTGCATCTGGCTCCGGGGGGGATTGACTCGCTGCGCTCGCCCTGCGGGCAGCCTGTTCGCTGCGCTCTCAGTCTGTCCAACTGGCTGTCGCCAGTTGTCGAACCCCGGTCAGGGGTTCTCATCCCCCCAGAGGTGTGCAACATGCGAAAAAAAAGCCCGCATTTTCATGCGAGCTCTTCTTTAAAGATGGCGGTGAGGGGGGGATTCGAACCCCCGATACGTTGCCGTATACACACTTTCCAGGCGTGCTCCTTCAGCCACTCGGACACCTCACCATATTGTTTTGCTGCCTGACCGCTTGGGGGGCAACGGGGCGCTACTATAGGGAGTTGCGCTAACACGGTCAAGCAGATTTTCAGCTTTACAGCCTGTTCGGTTAAGCAATAATCAGCTCCACGGTTTTTACGCCGTGGAGCAGGGGATTAACGCTGTGAATCGAGCACTTCGCTGTTTTTAACCACTTCCTGTGCTTTGCCGTAGCTTTCGATCAGCAACTGATACGCCGGGAAGATATGGGTATACACTTCCGCCCACTCCGCTGCATCTTCGCGGTTCCATGTCCGCTGGATCTCTGAAGCTACCGCCGCCGTGTCCATCGGCACCACGCCAGCCTGTACCACACGCGCCAGGGTGATCTCTTGCGCCATTTTGCTGTAGGTACCGGAGGCATCAATTACCGCAAACACTTTATACCCGTCGGCAACCGCGCTGATTGACGGGAACGCCATGCAGACGCTGGTGATCGTG
The DNA here is from genome assembly GCF_026319105.1 of Enterobacter sp. HSTU-ASh6. Classification (NCBI taxonomy): domain Bacteria; kingdom Pseudomonadati; phylum Pseudomonadota; class Gammaproteobacteria; order Enterobacterales; family Enterobacteriaceae; genus Enterobacter; species Enterobacter sp. HSTU-ASh6. Next base: position 4,842 of record NZ_WSPD01000012.1, read on the forward strand.
CCTGCAATAATCAACGTCTTGCGTCCCGTCGCTTTTACCGCCGCCACGAATTCCGGGTTATCCCAGGCGTTGATCTCACCTTTACGGGCAACATACTGCGCATGCGGCGCGTTGGCGTGGATCTCCGGGATCAGCGGCCCGTTCGGCCCTTGTGGGACAGACGCCGTGGTAATCACCGGGATCTTCGCCAGGGTAGCGATTTTTGCCAGCGCTGCCGCACGTGCACGCAGTTCCGGCATTGGCATATCCCCGACGGTCTGGAACAGACCACTCTGGTGGTCAATAAGCAACATCACCGCATCGTTAACATCAATGACCGGACGAGCGCCATTAAAATTGGCAGGTGTAGACATGTTCTTCTCCTATATTACGATCGGATCTGGCCGAAGCGGCCGGAATTGAAATCACGAATGGCTTCGTTGATTTCGGTTTTACTGTTCATCACAAACGGGCCATAGCCCACGATAGGTTCATTCAGTGGCTCACCCGCCATCAGCAGCACTTTGGCATCGCTGCTGGCTTCCAGGTGCAGCTTGTCGCCTTCCTGACTCAACACGACCAGCCGGGCTTCACCCGCCTGAGCGGTACCGTTCACCGAGATACTGCCTTCAAGTACGACCAGCGCTGTGCTCCAGCCTTCCGGCTGAGTGAACGTGACGTGACTGCCCTGATTCAGGGTGATGTCCCAGACGTTCAGCGGCGAAAAGGTGTGCGCCGGGCCGGTCACGTCGTTGTAATGACCGGCAATAACCCGCAGCGAGCCGCTGTTTTCGGGCAGCGTCACCACCGGAATATCGGCGTTGGTGATGCTCTGATAGCCTGGTGCGGCCATTTTGTCTTTCGCCGGCAGGTTGACCCAAAGCTGCATCATTTTCAGTTCCCCGCCTTTCTGCGCGAATGCGCTGGAGTGGAACTCCTCGTGCAGAATGCCTGCGCCTGCAGTCATCCACTGCACGTCGCCGGGGCCAATAACGCCGCCTTTCCCGGTGGAGTCGCGGTGCTCTACTTCGCCGGAATAGACGATGGTGACCGTTTCAAAACCCCGGTGTGGGTGCTGGCCGACGCCGCGCTTTGCGCCATCTGCCGGGAAGGTGTACGGGCCCGCGTAATCCAGCAGCAGGAACGGGCTGAGGGGCTCGCCGTGCGTTTGATAAGAGAACATTGAACGGACCGGGAAACCGTCGCCAACCCAGTGCTGACGAGGAGCGGTATAAACGCCTGTTACGTTTTTCATGATTTACTCCTGATGTTCTGTTGATGTAATTAGCTTATATTCAGCGTTAATATCCCGGTAGATAGTGAAAATGGCATTCACTGTTCTGAAATTGGAACGATGAGGATTTATGCAGGATCTCAATGACTTCGTCTGGTTTGTGAAAGTGGTCGACTACGGTGGCTTTGCGGCGGCGGGACGGGCGCTCGACCTGCCCAAGTCCAGGCTAAGCCGCCGGATAGCGCAGCTTGAAGAGCGGCTGGGCGTGCGGCTTATCCATCGCACAACCCGGCAGTTTACGGTGACCGAGGTCGGACAGACCTTCTATCAGCACTGTAAAGCGATGATGGTGGAGGCGGAGGCAGCGGAGGAAGCCGTGGCGGCGCTGCAGGCAGAACCGCGCGGTATCGTCAGGCTTACCTGTCCCGTCACCTTATTGCATGTGCATGTTGGCCCAATGCTGGCAAGATTTATGGCGCGCTATCCGGGGATCAACCTCCAGCTGGAAGCGACAAATCGGCGGGTCGATCTGGTAGGAGAGGGAATTGATGTGGCGATCCGCGTGCGTCCACGGCCGTTTGATGACAGCGATCTGGTGTTAAGGGTGCTGGCCGACAGGGGACATTGCCTGGTGGCAAGCCCGGCGCTGATTGCACGGCTGGGGAAACCGTCCATGCCGTCTGAACTCAGCGCCTGGCCTGGTTTAAGTATGGGTGAGGGTAAACACATCCATAAATGGACACTCTCCGGACCCGACGGGGCGAAAGCGGAGGTCCATTATTATCCCCGGTTGATCACCACGGACATGCTCGCGCTCCGTGAAGCCGCGATGGCAGGCATTGGCGTGGTGCAGTTGCCGATTTTGATGGTGAAGGATCAGCTGGCGTCCGGGGAGCTGGTTCGGGTACTTGAGGCATGGGAACCGCGACGGGAAGTGATTCATGCTGTTTATCCTTCCAGACGCGGGTTGCTGCCGTCTGTCAGGGCGCTGGTGGATTTTCTTACCGAAGAGTATGCGAAGATGGCGGAAGAGTAGCTTATTGTAGGTCGGGTAAGCGCAGCGCCACCCGACAAAAAGCGCGCAGGGAATTTCAAGGTTCGAATCCCCCCGTGGGGTGCAACATGCGAAAAAAAAGCCCGCATTTACATGCGAGCTCTTCTTTAAATATGGCGGTGAGGGGGGGATTCGAACCCCCGATACGTTGCCGTATACACACTTTCCAGGCGTGCTCCTTCAGCCACTCGGACACCTCACCATATTGTCATCCCGTTGTTGTCGGGACGGGCGCTAATGTAAGGAAAAGCTGAACTGCCGTCAACTCACTTTTTCAGTAATTTAGCGCGTTTAGACAAACTTCAGGCAACATGATTCTTAAATGTGCTGAAAGCGTCTTTTTTATCAGCAACACCCTCGTGCAATAAATTTGTTATGCTGACACTCCAGTTAAAAAGCAAAATAAATCAGCGCAATAAAAGGCAGGAATCACTATGGATATACTCTTTTATCACCCTACTTTTGATACGGCTTACTGGATCAAGGCGCTCACGGCGGCGATCCCCGGCGCACGCGTTCGCGAGTGGAAGCGGGGTGATAACGAACATGCAGACTATGCGCTGGTCTGGCATCCGCCGGTAGAAATGCTTCAGGGACGTAACCTGAAGGCCGTTTTTGCCCTGGGTGCCGGGGTGGATTCCATCCTGAGCAAACTGAAAGCGCACCCTGAAATGCTGCCGGAAGCCACACCTCTGTTCCGCCTGGAAGATACCGGAATGGGCCAGCAAATGCAGGAATACGCCGTGAGCCAGGTGCTGCACTGGTTCCGCCGCTTTGATGATTATCAGGTGTTTAAACAGCAAGCCCACTGGGAGCCGCTGCCGGAGTATCAGCGCGAGGATTTCACCATCGGCATTCTCGGTGCCGGTGTGCTGGGATCCAGAGTGGCTGAAGCCCTCGCCCCGTGGGGGTTCCCACTACGCTGCTGGAGCCGCAGCCGCAAGGATTATCCCGGCGTAGCGAGCTTTGCCGGAACCGATGAGCTCCCGGCTTTCCTGAAAGGCACACGAGTGCTCATCAATCTGCTGCCAAACACGGCGGAAACGGCAGGGATCATCAATGAAGCCTTGCTCAACCAGTTAGCTGATGAGAGCTACCTGATGAACCTGGCGCGCGGAGTGCATCTGGTCGAGCCGGATCTGCTGAAGGCGCTGGACAGCGGCAAGCTAAAAGGTGCCATGCTGGATGTCTACAGCCGTGAGCCGCTGCCGAAGGAGAGCCCGCTGTGGGCACATCCGCGTGTGGCGATGACCCCGCACGTGGCGGCCGTGACGCGCCCGGCTGAAGCGGTGGCCTATATATCCCATACCATCAGCGAACTGGAAAAAGGCAACGCGGTCACCGGCCAGGTCGACAGACAGCGTGGTTACTGAGAGAAACCCGGCGTTTGCCGGGTTTTTGCTAATATTCGCTGCTGATAACTGCTATCCTTTGGAAAAACCGCAGAGGAGAGAGAGATGTATCCCGTTGACCTGCATATGCACACCGTCGCCAGTACCCACGCGTATAGCAACCTCCATGATTATATCGCCCAGGCGAAGCTCAAAGGCATCACGCTTTTTGCGATCACCGATCATGGCCCGGATATGGCGGATGCGCCGCACTACTGGCATTTTGTGAATATGCGGATCTGGCCACGTCTGGTGGACGGCATCGGAATACTGCGCGGCATTGAGGCAAACATCAAAAACATCAACGGTGAAATCGACTGCACCGGCCCGATGCTGACCTCGCTTGATCTTATCCTTGCTGGTTTCCATGAACCGGTTTTTGCGCCTCAGGATAAAGAGACCAACACCGCGGCGATGATTGCCACCATTGCCAGCGGCAATGTGCATATTATCAGCCACCCGGGCAACCCGAAGTACCCGATTGATATTCAGGCTGTCGCACAGGCGGCAGCAGAACACCGCGTGGCGCTGGAAATTAACAACTCCTCCTTTGTTCACTCCCGTAAGGGCAGTGAAGCTAACTGTCGCGAAGTGGCGGCCGCCGTCCGTGATGCAGGTGGCATGGTGGCACTGGGTTCAGATTCCCATACCGCGTTCACGCTCGGTGACTTTAGCGAGTGCCTGAAAGTGCTGAATGACGTTGACTTCCCGGAAGCGCAAATCCTGAACGTCACCCCACGCCGCATGCTCGATTTCCTCGAGTCGCGCGGAATGCAGCCGATTGCCGAATTTGCCGATCTTTAATTGTGTAATGGAATAAAAAAATGAATGAGTTTTCCATCCTCTGCCGCGTGCTGGGTACGCTGTATTACCGTCAGCCACAAGACCCGCTGCTGGTTCCGCTCTTTACATTGATTCGTGAAGGGAAACTGGCGCAGAACTGGCCGCTGGAACAGGATGATCTACTGGAGCGTCTGCAAAAAAGCTGCGACATGCAGCAGATTGCGACGGATTATAATGCCCTTTTTGTGGGGGATGAGTGCCGCGTTTCGCCATACCGTTCTGCCTGGCAGGAAGGGGCAACGGAAGCGGAAGTCCGTGCTTTTCTCTCCACGCGTGGGATGCCTCTGACCGATACCCCTGCGGACCATATTGGTACGCTGCTGCTGGCCGCGTCCTGGATCGAGGACAACGCGGGGGATGATGAGAACGAAGCCATCGAAACCTTGTTCGAAACGTACCTGTTGCCGTGGGTCGGGACTTTCCTGGGTAAAGTCGAAGCGCATGCAACCTCGCCATTCTGGAGAGCGTTGGCACCGCTGACCCGCGATGCCATCGCGGCGATGTGGGATGAGCTGGAAGAAGAGAACGAAGAGTGATGCTCGTCACATAAATTCTGCAACTCTACATTTCAATTTGCACGTAATGTGCGGATGATCTCATTTCCATGGTGCGCTTCTGCTAAGATGCGCGCTATGAACATATTACTTTGTATCGCATTAACGACAGGCATTCTCTCCGGGCTGTGGGGGTGGGTGGCCGTGTCTCTCGGATTGCTCAGCTGGGCCGGGTTCCTCGGCTGTACGGCCTATTTCGCCTGCCCGCAGGGGGGCATAAAAGGGCTCTTTATCTCAGGTTGCACGCTGATGAGCGGTGTTATCTGGGCGTTGGTGATCATTAAAGGCAGCGCGCTGGCGCCGCATCTGGAGCTGCTGGGGTATATCATGACGGGTGTTGTCGCCTTCCTGATGTGCATCCAGGCTAAGCATCTGCTGCTTTCGTTCGTGCCGGGCACCTTTATGGGAGCGTGCGCGACGTTTGCAGGGCAGGGCGACTGGAAGCTGGTGGTCCCTTCGCTGCTGCTGGGGTTGCTGTTTGGCTATGCCATGAAAAACAGCGGACTTTGGCTGGCATCGAGGCGGGAAAAAGCGCAAAACGTCGCGACGGTGAGTGAATAAAAAAAGGCGAGATAATCATCTCGCCTTTTTTATTCGCTTCCTGTCAGGATTCCGGAGGTACTGACATATCGCGGTATTTCACCAGTATCGGGTTCTGGACGTCCGCTTTATTTTGCAGATCCCACAATCCGCGATCGATACCGTCGTTGATTAAGAAGATCACGCCGGTTTCAATGGCTGACATCAGGCACATCATGACCGGTTCGTTAGAGGTGTAGCCAATTTCACCTTCCAGCAAACGCTGGTAATCGATGAAGCGGAATACCCCTGCCTGCACTTCATAGGACAGGATGGTTTTGCTGGTATTCACCGAAGAGAGCACTTCACCCGTACTGACGTTGACCACACGCAGGTTAACGGCGATTTGGTCGAGCTGATACTGAGTATCCGCGCCGATACCGAAGTAACGCGCACCCGCACCACCTGATTTAACGTTACTTTCGTAACCAATAATCGATCCTTCAATCATTACGTTTGCCGCCGCCAGCGATTGCAGAGGCATACGGTTATTGTCCGCGACGGTGCCATTTTCCTGTGCGGCACGGATAATTTTGCGTTCATTTAACAGGTTCTGTAGCCCCTGGCGTTCCAGAGGAATAAACCAGTGTGAATCCTTGAGTGCGGTTACCAGCATCGCGGTGGCGCTTTGCGGCACAGCCGTGGAGAAGTTACTTGCCGGGTAAGGCTTGAACTGTCCGGTTTCATCCTGAATATTATATACGGAGACAAATATTTTCCCCGTCGGAGAAGGTAAATGCGTTAAATCACGATAACTCTGGGCCCGAGGCATTAAAGTGGGTTTTGCAGCTTCTTTAGGGGGAGCAGTTAAACAACCGCTCAATAAGCACACTGCAACAAATATCAGGAAGCGCTGCATGATCGTTGTCCTTATTTAGCTGTTGTTTAGAAGTCAGTTGAATTAGTTTGTAGACCGGAAACCTGAATGGTTGAGGTTTTACCGGTTTTACGATCGGTCACGTTCAACTGGAGCTGTCCATCCCTGTTCGCGATGTCGACAATAAAGTCGTTGGTCACCATTCGGCCGGGTTTGCCGGTATTGATGTTTGTCAGCAACCCGCCCAAAATCTGCGACTGGATAGCCTGCGTGAAGTTGTCCAGTGCGGACGGGGTATCCACGCCAAGATCCTTAAAGCTGGGATCTTTATAAGAGTTTTGCGCCTGAGCTTCATTCAACATGAACGCGCCGTTGTTAGGGTTACCCCCAAAGTTAGGGTTCCGGAACTGGAATGTCATGTTCCCGGCCCAGCTTAAGGGTGTTATTAGCATTATCGAAACAACTGCATATGCAATACGCATGACAGCCTCCGCATATCGGTTCGCTAGAACTCGTCTTTTGCTAAATCGCGGGTGCTTAATAGGGCTTTATCTATTTGCAGGCGATTAATAGCGTCTTCTGATTGGGCCAGCGCTAAGGCGACGTTTTTATCGAAGTCTATTTTCGTGGGGAATAAAAACGTTTGATAGATAACGGTCTGGTTCGCCGTTATTGTTATCCAACTTCCCCATCGTGCACTGGGCCGCTCGTTGATTGTTATATTTCCGGTGTAGGTACTGTCCCATTTATCACTGAAGGCGCGATAAAAATTGTGCCCGACAGAGGAAACAGTGTGGTCTGTTAACAATCCGGGAACTTCGACCTCGACGGCCTGAAGGTTCCCTGCAGCGAGGAGAAAGCCCGCTGCGGCAATCCAACTCACGGTGCGTTTCATGTGATTAACGCCTGAGGTTATCGTTTGCCCACGAAACAGCCTGAGTTCGGTTTTTAACAGCTATCTTCTTGAAAAGATTATAAAGGTGCGTCTTTACTGTATTTTCGCTGATAAATAACGAACGGGCGATTTCAATATTTGAAGCACCAATGCGTAATTTGTTCAGGATCTCTTTCTCACGGTGTGTGAGCAGTGCGGACTCTGAGCTGTTATAGCGATAATTGCCGGAATGCGTGATGAGATAGCTGGCAAGTTTTTGCGAAAAATAACATTCTCCGCGCAAAATACCCTGCAAGCCCTCTACCACCCGATCTTCTTCTTCAGTGACGTAGAACACGCCATTGATATGCGGCCAGCTTTCTATATCTCTGAAAGGATATTCATCAGGCGTATTCAACAATAGCACGCGGATATTGTTGTTTTTCCTGCTTAAAACATCCTGCCAGTAATGGATGAGCTTTTTATCAGCTTCCATCATATCAAACAGAATAATGCTGCCAGGGGCAATATCATCAAAAGAACGTTGAATATTATGCAATTTCCCGTTCAGTGATAACGATTGCTTTAAATGTTGTAATAACGCTGTCGCTTGCAAAGAAGGTTTTGTGATCAACAGTAATGTATGACCATGTAAACTATGGACTTCATTAAACATGATGAAACCCCGCTTTTTTTTTGGCACCTGGCAGCTGTCCTCCTGATTAAAAGAGGACTCCAGAAGTACTGACAGATGTTGCACTGCTGTGTGTAGAATCAAACCATAACCTCCACAGGGAGGTAAATATAAAACCAATTTCGTACATCTAATTTCAATCTAGCTTTTACGAAGTTTAAAGCAAGTGTTAAACGTGTAACAAAATGTAAAAATCAATATTAATTTGTTAAATCAGGATGTGTGAAATGATTCGATTTGATACAAAAGTTGTACATGTGAATATGGCTGCACAGATTTTAAAAATCATACAAATATTTTTATCTCATTGAATTTAGTCGTTATCTTTTATTTTTTGAATGCTGAGTTCAGGTATGAGTGACGGGATGTTTCTAATCCTTTAAATGAATGACTTTCCGACTTAAGAAAACACGTGTCGTGTCACGCACTATGACAAAATGTTCTTTTGCCGTTGCGTTTAAACAATGCGGGGGGCAGTGTGGAGAGCCTTCCTGCCGTTGTTCAATCGCCTCTGTAAAGGGAGTGAATAAAAAAATAAGCTGGCCTGTTTAAAGTGTTTTTTGCCGGAAATTACAACTTTGTGGTGATCTGATAAATAAAAATAAGCCGCGCGGGTGAGATATTTAAAATGTTTCAGCGGACATACTCTTCACCGTAACGACGCGTTAACACAAAACGAGTCGCTTTAACAAATATCCATGTTACATGGTTATGAAATGATTTAATAACCAGGTCCAGGGTGACAACATGAAAAACACATCGTTATTTATGATGTTTACATTACTGGGTGCGCCTGGATTTGTAACCGCAGCAAATTCAGATTTAGCCAGGGCTGAATATAACTTTGCGGTTAATGAATTAAGCCTTTCATCATTAAATCAGGCAGCCATTATTGGTCAGCGGGGCGTATCAAATGACGCTCAGGTTCGCCAGGACGGTTCAAAATTACTGTCCATTGTTTCCCAGGAAGGGGGAGGTAACAGGGCGCGGGTTGATCAATCAGGGACTTATAATTTTGCGTATATCGCTCAGAGCGGCTTCGCGAATGATGCTGATATTACGCAAGACGGATATGGTAATAGTGCGAAAATTATCCAGAAAGGGTCGGGTAATAGAGCAAGCATCACGCAGTACGGTACACAGAAAACCGCAGTTGTAGTGCAAAAACAGTCGCAAATGGCCATTCGCGTTATTCAACGTTAGTTATTCGCGGCGACTTAAATCAATCCGATGGGGGTTTTACCATGAAATTTATCAAAGTGGCAGCTCTTGCAGCAATCGTAGTTTCTGGTAGTGCTATGGCTGGTCTTATTGATCAAGGTGGCTGGGGTCACGGACACGGTCATGGTCACGGCGGTTATGGCCCAAATTCAACCCTGAATATTTACCAGAGCGGTGGCGGTAACTCAGCGGTCGCCTTGCAGACTAATGCCAGAAATTCAACTCTGTCTATTAGCCAGAGTGGTGGCGGTAATGGCGCGGATGTTGGACAAGGCTCTGACGACAGCACCATTTCCCTGACCCAGAATGGTTTTGCCAACAGCGCAACGCTTGATCAGTGGAACAGTCACGACTCAACAATGAATGTTAGCCAGTACGGTGGATTTAACGGCGCGCTTGTTGATCAGACTGCCTCTAATTCTACCGTCAATGTTACCCAGATTGGTTTAGGTAACCACGCATCAGCTTATCAGTATTAATACTGAAATCTGTGCTACAAAAAAACAGGGCGTGCGCCCTGTTTTTTTTCGGGAGTTCATCATGAATACCTTAATTCTTCTTGCCGCGCTTTCCAGCCAGATAACCTTTAAAACGTCTTTGCAGGACAATATGACCACCATTATTCCGCAGGTCATGCTGACGGAGTCGTGTGATTGTCAGGTTCAGATTATCGCCGTGCGGGAAGGGCAGGGGGGTCAGAGTACTTCCCGGCAGCAAAATACACTTTTTATACCCGCTAATCAGACGATTGATTTAACGCGGTTGAGTTTAAATATTAACGCAGGAGACACGGTCAACATTGTAGTCACCGTTTCTGATGGTAAATCGATTCATCTATCGCAGCAGTGGTCTCCCCCGGGGAGCGCGCTTTAATTATTTATAAAATCAATGCGTTGTGAATGTGGCGGGGCTGTGCCGTTGAGCTATGCTGATATCAGGAACCTGGCCGTTATGTTCCGTAACGTGAAACTTCGTTTGCCCTAACGAAGCGCGTTTGCCCCTCAAGGACGATTTTCATTGAGGAGTATTTATAATGCACAACGCTTTCGCTCAACTCGCGACAGGTCTGGGCCTGATCGTCTCTGCTTTTAGTCTTCCGGCTTATTCGACCACTATTGTTGATGGCGGTGTCATTCATTTTCGCGGGGCCATTGTGGCAGACCCCTGTGAAGTTACAGCGCAGCAGCGTCAATTTGCCATGTCATGTCCGGATAATAACCGGATGCAAACCCGGATGGTCAGCTATGAAGAGGCGCTTAATGGCAAGGTGGCCGATTCAAATCTGGCGACGCTCCATATGAAATACCTTAACCCTGAAAAAACGCTCGCCGTTGTTGAAATCCAGTATCGCTAATGCCTGCTATTTCGCTTTACCGCGAAAGAGGATTTTTTCTGATAGTTTTTTCTCCCGGACGCCTCTGCGATACACTTAAGAAAAAGGCGGGTTGCAGAGGGGCTTTATGAAACCGCAAATAGACGTTATTCATGGCGATATCACGACAATGCATGTCGATGTCATCGTCAATGCGGCCAACCCCTCCCTGATGGGGGGAGGCGGTGTGGACGGGGCTATCCACCGGGCTGCCGGACCGCAGTTACTGGAAGCCTGTAAAATCGTGCGGCAGCAGCAGGGCGAATGTCCTCCCGGCCATGCGGTCATCACCCTCGCGGGCAATCTGCCTGCCAGAGCGGTGATTCACGCGGTTGGGCCTGTCTGGCACGGTGGTGACCAGCACGAAGCGAGTATTCTGGAAGAGGCTTACCGAAACTGTCTGCGGCTGGCCGCCGACAACGGCTATAAAACCATGGCGTTCCCGGCCATCAGTACCGGTGTGTATGGCTATCCGAAAGCTGCCGCTGCGACTATCGCCGTCGAAACCGTTTATCGCTATCTGTCGCTTAAGCCGATGCCTGAGAAAGTGTTCTTTGTCTGTTTCGATGAAGAAACCACGCACCTGTATCAACGGTTGCTGACCCAGCGCGGGCAGGAACTGGACACCTGAAACACACGCGGCGCACTCAGTGCGCCGCGTGTGTTTATGCCGCTTTCGTCTGCGGTTTTCCGGAAAAGAGGAAACGCAGGAGCGGGATCCGCAGGTGAATTTCGTAGAGCACAATCGCAATCCCCACCACAAAGACCAGCCCGGTAAAGAAGCCCAGCGTGTTGGACGCGATATGCGGTGTGATATAAGCCCCGAAGAACAGCGTTAAGGGGTGATGCACCAGATAGATAAACAGTGACGCGTTGACAAAGTAGGTTACGCGGCTGGACTTGAAGTTCAGCAAACGGTGTCCCAGCGCGAAGACCACGTTTACCATCCACAGGCCCAGCAGCATAGTGATGACGCTCTCCGTCTCATACATCCAGGCGTCGCCGCTACCGTAGCGCTGGTTCAGCAGATAGGCCACGAACGCGAGGGCGGACCCCAGCGCACACCACGGTGATGGGGTGGTAAACAGCAATTTAAGTTTCGGATGAATAAAGGCAAGTGCGCCGATTAAAAAGAACGGTATGTAGAACAGCGATTGCATCACCACAAAATTAAATAACCCGTCACTCAGAATTGGCGGATAGACGATAAACAGGGTACGTCTTACCGCGGCATAGGCGATCCCCAACAGCAAAAAGAGCACGGACAGTTTGCCCATGGTCAGGTTGGCGAAAAAGGTGTCGGCTTTATGGCTCAAATGATGGCGCAGGCGGCTGAAAATAACCAGACTGACCGTTGTGAGTACCACCAGGACCAGCAGGAACCACAGGTGAGAGACCAGCTCCCAGACCAGCGTATTGTACTTCTCATACAGTGACAGATTCGGCCAGTTCTCCGCCTTGCCTTTGACGTATTGCAACATGATGAACTGCGGCAGCGTCAGCAGCGGGATGGCGGTCAGCATGGGTATCCCCACGCGCTCCACGCGCACTTTCCACCAGCGCTTGAGCGGATATCGCAGAAACAGCATGTAAGAGAAATAGCCGGAAATGACAAAAAACACCTGCATACGGAAGGCGTGAATAAAGTCATTAAACAGCGTCAGCCACCAGGAGGGCATTGGGCTATTAACATGCCAGGTGTGGCTGGAGTAAATCAGTGAAATGTGAAAAGGGATCCCCAATAGCATCAGCCATGCCCGGATCGAGTCGAGGAAATATTCACGTTCTGTAGGTGTTGTGCTCATATAACGTTGTGCATTCTCAGACTTTTCGTCTTATCCCTAAGACTCATAATGGTTACATTCGAAGCCAACCCTACACCAAGACCGACACCCTGTCTCCAGGATAAGCACGCAAAGTGAATAGAGGGTTCTTTCATTGCTTAATCCATGAGCCAGCAGCTGAACAAAGCAGTGATAATGTTGTCGGATTGCCTGAGTTTCCATTAAAATGGATCGGATCGATATAAGCACACAAAGGGGGAAGTGCTTACTTATTATGAAACATAAACCACAGATGATGAAAATGCGTTGGTTAGGTGCTGCAGTGGTGTTATCACTGTATACCTCATCGGCACTGGCCTTTAACATCGACGATGTCGCAAAACAGGCAAAATCGATGGCAGGCAAGAGCTACGAAGCGCCGAAAAGTAACTTGCCCTCCGTTTTCCGCGACATGAAGTATGCGGACTATCAGCAGATCCAGTTCAATCACGACAAAGCGTACTGGAGCAATATTAAAACCCCGTTCAAGCTTGAATTTTATCATCAGGGTATGTACTTCGACACGCCTGTTGCCATCAATGAAGTGACGGCGACAGCGGTACGTAAGATCAAATACAGCCCGGATTACTTCAATTTTGGCAATGTGCAACACGACAAAGATACGGTGAAAGACCTGGGCTTCGCAGGCTTCAAGGTGCTTTACCCGATCAACAGCAAAGATAAAAACGACGAAATCGTCAGCATGCTTGGCGCCAGCTATTTCCGCGTGATTGGCGCGGGGCAGGTGTACGGGCTTTCTGCGCGCGGCCTGGCCATTGATACCGCGCTGCCATCAGGTGAAGAATTCCCGCGTTTCCGTGAGTTCTGGATTGAACGTCCAAAACCAACGGACAAACGTCTGACCATCTATGCGCTGCTGGATTCCCCACGTGCAACCGGGGCTTATCGCTTTGTGATTATGCCGGGCCGTGACACGGTGGTTGACGTTCAGTCTAAAGTTTACCTGCGCGATAAAGTGGGCAAACTGGGCGTTGCGCCGCTGACCAGTATGTTCCTGTTTGGGCCGAACCAGCCGTCGCCGGCAACCAACTTCCGCCCGGAACTGCACGACTCCAACGGTCTGTCTATTCATGCCGGTAACGGTGAGTGGATTTGGCGTCCGCTGAACAACCCGAAACATCTGGCCGTGAGCAGCTACGCGATGGAAAACCCGCAAGGTTTTGGCCTGCTGCAGCGTGGTCGTCAGTTCTCCCGCTTTGAAGATTTGGACGATCGCTACGATCAGCGTCCAAGCGCCTGGGTCACGCCAAACGGTGACTGGGGTAAAGGTAAGGTTGAGCTGGTTGAGATTCCAACCAACGACGAAACCAACGATAACATCGTGGCTTACTGGACGCCGGATCAACTGCCGGAAGCCGGTAAAGAGATGAACTTCAAGTACACCATCACCTTCAGCCGCGACGAAGATAAGCTGCATGCGCCGGATAACGCGTATGTGATGCAGACTCGCCGTTCAACGGGTGACGTGAAGCAGTCTAATCTTATTCGCCAACCTGACGGTACCGTGGCCTTCGTCGTGGACTTCACAGGCCAGGATATGAAGAAACTGTCGCCGGATACCGCCGTTGCCGCTCAGGCCAGCATCGGTGATAACGGTGAAATCGTTGAGAACACCGTGCGTTACAACCCGGTAACGAAAGGCTGGCGTCTGACCCTGCGCGTGAAAGTGAAAGATCCGAAACAGACCACTGAAATGCGTGCTGCGCTGGTCAGTAACGATCAGCCGCTGAGTGAAACCTGGAGCTATCAGCTACCTGCCAATGAATAATACATCTGAATATATTGATGCCATGCCGCTGACGGATATTGAGAAAGCGGCACTGCCTGAGAGCAACATTCGCGCGGTTCACGCCGCGCTGGATGGTGAACATCGTCAGTTTTCCCGTGATGATGATACGCCGCTGGGGTCAGTAAAGGCGCGTCTGGAGCAGGCATGGCCAGACTCGCTGGCAGAAGGGCAGTTGATTAAAGACGACGAAGGACGCGATCAGCTTCAGGCAATGCCGAAGGCGACCCGTTCCTCGATGTTCCCTGATCCCTGGCGCACCAACCCGGTTGGCCGCTTCTGGGATCGCCTGCGCGGGCGTGATGTCACGCCGCGCTATCTGTCACGCCTGACGAAAGAAGAGCAGGCGTCCGAACAGAAATGGCGTACCGTGGGGACTATCCGTCGCTATATCCTGCTGCTGCTGACGCTGGCACAGACGGTCGTCGCGACCTGGTATATGAAAACCATCCTGCCTTACCAGGGCTGGGCGTTTATCAACCCGACGGACATGATGGGCCAGGATCTCTGGGTCTCCTTCATGCAGCTGCTGCCGTACATCCTGCAGAGCGGCATCCTCCTGCTGTTCGCCGTCCTCTTCTGCTGGGTCTCGGCCGGTTTCTGGACCGCACTGATGGGCTTCCTGCAACTGCTGATGGGGCGTGACAAATACAGCATTTCGGCGTCAACGGTCGGGGATGAACCCCTCAATCCTGAGCACCGTACTGCGCTGATTATGCCTATCTGTAACGAAGACGTTGACCGCGTGTTTGCGGGCCTGCGTGCTACCTGGGAGTCCGTAAAGGCGACCGGCAACGCGGAGCATTTCGACGTTTACATCCTGAGCGACAGCTACAACCCGGATATCTGCGTGGCAGAACAAAAAGCGTGGATGGAGCTGATTGCGGAAGTGCAGGGCGAAGGTCAAATCTTCTACCGTCGTCGCCGTCGTCGTGTGAAGCGTAAAAGCGGTAACATCGATGACTTCTGCCGCCGCTGGGGTAACCAGTACAGCTACATGGTGGTGCTGGATGCGGACTCCGTCATGAGCGGCGACTGCCTGAGCGGGCTGGTGCGCCTGATGGAAGCCAACCCGAACGCGGGTATCATTCAGTCTTCGCCAAAAGCGTCAGGTATGGACACGCTGTATGCGCGCTGTCAGCAGTTTGCGACGCGTGTTTATGGACCGTTGTTCACGGCGGGTCTGCACTTCTGGCAGCTGGGTGAATCCCACTACTGGGGTCACAACGCCATTATCCGCGTGAAGCCGTTCATCGAACACTGTGCGCTGGCGCCGCTGCCGGGTGAGGGGTCGTTTGCCGGCTCTATCCTGTCGCACGACTTCGTGGAAGCGGCGCTGATGCGTCGTGCTGGCTGGGGCGTCTGGATTGCCTACGACCTGCCGGGATCCTACGAAGAGCTGCCGCCGAACCTGCTGGACGAGCTCAAGCGTGACCGCCGCTGGTGTCATGGTAACCTGATGAACTTCCGTCTGTTCCTGGTTAAAGGGATGCACCCGGTTCACCGTGCGGTGTTCCTGACGGGCGTGATGTCTTATCTCTCGGCACCGCTGTGGTTCATGTTCCTTGCGCTGTCGACTGCGCTGCAGGTCGTTCATGCCCTGACGGAGCCGCAATACTTCCTGCAACCGCGCCAGCTGTTCCCGGTGTGGCCGCAGTGGCGTCCGGAGCTGGCGATTGCGCTGTTTGCCTCCACCATGGTGCTGCTGTTCCTGCCTAAGCTGCTCAGTATCATTCTGATCTGGTGCAAAGGCTCGAAAGAGTACGGCGGTTTCTTCCGCGTGACCCTTTCACTGCTGCTGGAAGTGCTGTTCTCCGTGCTGCTGGCACCGGTGCGTATGCTGTTCCACACCGTGTTTGTGGTCAGCGCGTTCCTGGGGTGGGAAGTGGTCTGGAATTCACCGCAGCGTGATGACGACTCCACGCCGTGGAGTGAAGCCTTTATGCGTCACGGTTCTCAGCTGCTGCTGGGGCTGGTATGGGCGGCCGGGATGGCCTGGCTGGATCTGCGCTTCCTGTTCTGGCTGGCGCCGATCGTCTTCTCGCTGATCCTGTCGCCGTTTGTGTCCGTCATCTCCAGCCGTGCAACGGTGGGGCTGCGTACTAAACGCTGGAAACTGTTCCTGATCCCGGAAGAGTATTCCCCGCCGCAGGTGCTGGTGGATACCGACACCTATCTGGAGCAGAACCGCAACCGCTCGCTGGATGACGGCTTCATGCACGCTGTGTTTAACCCGTCATTCAACGCCCTGGCCACGGCAATGGCGACCGCGCGTCACCGCGCCAGCAAGGTGCTGGAGATTGCCCGCGATCGTCACGTTGAGCAAGCACTGAACGAGACCCCGGAAAAACTCAACCGCGACCGTCGTCTGGTGCTGTTGAGCGACCCGGTCACGATGGCGCGTCTTCACTATCGGGTGTGGTCTGCTCCGGAGAGATACTCTTCGTGGGTAAACTACTATAAAGAACTGAAACTGAACCCGCTGGCGTTGAAGGCGAAGTAAGTTGTTAACCAGGGCGGGTAAGCGAAGCGTCGCCCGCCAGATAAAATACCGGCTTAATCGCCGGTATTTTTTTAGAGGTCGCCCATGAGAATCATTATCGTCGTCATGATGGCATGCCTGCTTAGTGGCTGCGGCAGTATCATCAGCCGCACCATCCCAGGGCAAGGTCACGGCAATCAGTATTACCCGGGCGTGAAATGGGATCTTCGTGATTCCGCATGGCGCTACCTCACTGTGCTCGATCTGCCGTTTTCGCTGATTTTCGACACGCTGTTGCTGCCCATCGATGCCAGCCACGGCCCTTATGAGTAGCGTAAATTAACGCTCGTCCCATTCGTCAGCCGCGGTTTGTCCTTCTTCCGTATCCAGCGGCGGTTCGAGCTGAAATTCGCCCTCATCCCATTCATGCAGGGTGTTTTCTTCCAGCCATTCCTGCCGTAACTCGATTTCATCGTAGTCGCCATCAAAGACGGCCTGCGCACCTTCACCGCTCAGGACTGGCAAACATTCCCCTTCTTCACCTTCATCGGCAAAAAATTCGGCCTGCCACATAATATCCCCATCCTGCAGAACGTATTTTTGGATATTAAGTTGTTGCACGTCAGCATCTTCTTCCTCAACGCCGGGATTGTCGGCGAGGAACTCTTCGCGAGCGGCATCAATAGCTTCTTCCAGCGTGGCGTACATGGTCATTGGTGTCTCCCTGTTTTCCTGAAGGTTTAAGGGAAAGAATAGCTGAATATCAGATTCTGCAAGTATGAATGCAAAAATAAGCTGTCAGGCGTTCGTCTTATTCCGTTGCGGGCCGTAACGCACGGGATAAACTGAACCATGAATAGATCGCATTAAACAGCACCACGCCTGCCGTGACGATAAAGACGGCGCGAAAACCGAAGCTGGCGGAGATCCCTGCCCCGAGAAGCGGTCCGGTGACATTACCGATGTCGCGGAAGGACTGGTTATAGCTGAATATCCGCCCGGCAATCTGGTTTGTGGAGTTGTAGACCAGCAGGGTCTGGACGGCGGGCAGCAACGCCCCGTCGGCGGCACCCAGCAAAAAGCGCAGCACGCCCAGCTGCCAGGGGGATTGCACCATCGACATGGGGATAAGCAGCAGCACGGAAATCACGAGCGCACAGATCAGGATTTTCTCCGGACCGACGCGGTCCCCGAGTTTCCCTAACCGCGGGGCGCTAAGCAGCGCTGCCACGCCGGGCACGGAGGCAATCAGTCCACTGATAAAGGCGATGTTACTGACGTTGCCCGCGAGATCGCGGACGTACAGCGTCAGAATCGGGGCTATTGAACCGGTTGCCACCTGAATAATCAGGGTCGTCACGAACAGGCTCAGCACCAGTCTGGGGTTTTTAAGCGAGGCCAGCACGTCTCTGGCGTGAAGCATCTCTTTTTTGGCGACGGGTGTGAAATTTTCACGGATACAGAGCAGGGTGACAACAAAGCACAGGAACAGCACGCTGGCGGTGATAAAGAACACCGGTCGCAGGCCGTAGCTATCGGCCAGTAACCCACCGGCCAGAGGCCCCAGCAGGGCACCACTCACGCCGCCGGTTGAGAGCGTTCCCAGCGCCCAGCCGCTCTTATGGCGAGGAATTTGCGTGGCGATGAGAGCATTCGCGTTAGGAATAAATCCGCCCAGCAAACCCAGCAATGCGCGCAGGATCAGGAACTGCCAGACGTTTTGCGCCACGCCCATCAGCGCCATGATCATCGCCATCCCCAGCGCTGAACGGAGCAGCATAATTTTACGTCCCTTGCGGTCGGCAAGGCCGCCCCAGAAGGGCGAGGCAATCGCGGAAAAGAGGAACGTGATGCTGAACACCAGGCCAGACCACATATTCAGCGCACTGTGACCCGTCACGCCCAGCTGTTCGACGTAGAGCGGGAGGAAAGGCATGACCAGGCTAAACGCCGCGCCAGTGAGAAAACAGCCAAGCCACGCAACCGCGAGGTTACGCTTCCAGTTTATGGGGGCATCTGAGGGTGACATAACAATCCGCATAGTGAGGTGCAGAGCACCTGAGGCATAAAGTAATAAGCCTGCTAATTATGCGCCTGAGTTATGATTGCCGCAATGAAGGTGAGCTTTTAAAGCTAAAACAGCAGGCGGCCCTGAGAGCCGCATGATGAACTAATAGCGGGATGGTGTCCCTTTTGGCCGCGTTTTAAAGCGGCGGTGCAGCCACATATACTGCTCTGGCGCGAGCAGGATGCACTTCTCGACAATGCCGTTCATCCAGCGGGCGGTTGTCTCGGCGTCATCCAGCGGCGGCGCAAGTTCCGGCTCCAGCATAATCAGCTCGTAGCCTGAACCATCCGGCTTGCGGCGGGGAACAAAGGGCACGATGGCGGCTTTGGACATGCGCGCCAGCATCCAGGTGCCGGTCGTTGTGGCGGCCTCTTCAACGGCGAAGAAGGGAACAAATACGCTGGATTGCGGACCATAGTCGTGGTCGGGGGCATACCAGACCACTTCACCGGATTTCAGCGCGCGGATCATGCCCTTCAGATCCTTACGGTCGATCATGCTTTTATTGGAGCGCATGCGCCCGTTGGTCTGGATTAAATCGATGACCGGGTTATCGTTAGGACGATAAACGCCAATGCCAGGTGCCTGCATGCCAAACATCCGCGCGCCGATCTCCAGCGTCAAAAAATGGACGCCGATCAGCAGAACGCCCGTCTGGCTGGACTGAAGCGTATGCACAGGCTCCATGCCGGTTCCCGTCACTTCGCTCCAGCGAGCCATGCGTTTATCCGGCCAGAACCACGCCATACCGGTTTCCATCAGCCCCATCCCAACGGATTCGAAATTTTTCGTGACCAGCTGGTGACGCTCTGCTTCACTCATCTGCGGGAAGCACAGCTCAAGGTTGCGGTACGCAATCCTGGCGCGGCGCTTCATCACCTTTTGCGCGAGACGGCCCAAAGCGTTACCCAACCGGAAAATAACAGGGTAGGGAAGCTGTACCAGTAGCCATAAAAAGCCGATGCCAAGCCAGGTCAACCAATAGCGGGGATGCAAAAGGGCGGCAGTAAATTTTGGTAACTGGGTCATGTCTTTCCTGTGTTTAAACGTCCTGTTCCGCTAGTGTCTCACTTTTTGAGACGTAGCCAAAATATCTGCTTTCGAAACGTGCACGAATACAGCAATTGTTAACCCTGATTAATCAGGGAGTGTGAAATGTAGCGTAAATTGTGTGGATGTAAATTGGTTTTGTTTGCTATATGATGCCGACCGATTTTTTCATTCTCTCTGACGAACCCAGGACTGTACACCATGCCAGTGTTACACAACCGCGTATCGAATGAGATGTTAAAAGCGCGTATGTTGGCTGAAACCGAACCGCGCACGACCATCTCCTTCTACAAATACTTCACGATCAACGATCCGCAGGCGACCCGCGATGCGCTTTATCAGGCATTCACGGCGCTGAACGTCTTCGGACGCGTCTATCTTGCCCGCGAAGGTATCAACGCGCAGATTAGCGTACCGGAAAGCAAAGTGAGCGCTTTCCGCGAGTGTCTTTATCAGTTTGATCCGGCCCTTGACGGCTTACGTCTGAATATTGCGCTGGACGATGACGGGAAATCCTTCTGGGTGCTGCGCATGAAAGTGCGCGAACGCATCGTGGCGGATGGCATTGACGATCCTGAGTTTAACCCGGCCGATGTCGGTGAATATCTGAAGGCTGCAGAAGTGAATGCGATGCTGGACGATCCGGATGCCGTATTCATTGATATGCGTAACCACTATGAGTATGAGGTGGGGCATTTCGAGAACGCCATGGAAATCCCGGCCGATACCTTCCGCGAGCAACTGCCCAAAGCGGTTGAGATGATGCAGGAACATAAAGATAAAAAAATCGTGATGTACTGCACCGGCGGTATCCGCTGCGAGAAAGCCAGCGCGTGGATGAAGCACAACGGCTTCAATAAGGTCTGGCACATTGAAGGCGGCATTATCGAGTACGCCCGTCGCGCCCGTGAGCAGGGTTTACCGGTACGTTTTATCGGCAAAAACTTTGTCTTTGACGAACGTATGGGGGAACGTATTTCTGAGGACGTGATTGCCCATTGCCATCAGTGCGGCGCACCGTGCGATACCCATACCAACTGCAAAAACGACGGATGTCATCTGCTGTTCATACAGTGCCCGGCCTGCGCCGAGAAGTTTAACGGCTGCTGTAGCGAACTGTGCAGTGAAGAGAGCATGCTGCCGGAAGAAGAGCAGCGCCGTCGTCGCGCAGGTCGTGAAAACGGCAATAAGATTTTCAATAAATCCCGTGGCCGTCTGAATACCAAACTGGGGATCCCAGACCCGGAATAATGATAACGCCCGGCAGCGTAAAAACCTGCCGGGCGTATTTATCACGATTTCTGCTGAACCCCTTCAACGGAAATAATCAGCTCCACGTCCTGAGAGGCCGGGCCCAAATCCGTTGTGATATTAAAATCTTTCAGGTGGATTTTCCCCGCCGCTTCAAAGCCCGCGCGTTTACCGCCCCACGGATCGTCTCCCTGACCCAGTAATTTTGCTTCAAGGGTGACAGGTTTCGTGACGCCATTGAGCGTCAGGTTGCCGGTAATATCCAGCTTATCGCCCGCTTTCTTTACTTCCGTCGACGTAAAGGTTGCCTGCGGGAATTTCGAGACATTCAGGAATTCAGCACTACGCAAATGTTTATCGCGCTCTGCATGATTCGTGTCGACGCTGTTGGTATTAATCGTCACATTGACTTTATCGGCGGCAGGGTTTTTATCGTCAAACGTGAACGTGCCGTCAAAATCTTTAAAGGTTCCGTACAGCCAGCTATATCCCAGATGCTGAATACGGAAATTGACGAAAGCATGCTGGCCCTCTTTATCAATTTTATAATCAGCCGCCACGGCGGAACCGGCGGTCAATAACAGAGAACCCAGTGCGATACCCAGCAGGTGTTTTTTCATTTTATGCTCCAGAGTCAATGGACGAGCGTCCAAGCATGCGCTTGAGCGTATCGTCTTTATCAATAAAGTGGTGTTTGAGGGCGGCAAGCCCGTGCAGTACAGACAGGATCACCACGCTCCAGGCAAGCCAGAGATGAATGACCCCAGCTGTGTCTGCCTGAGATCCGGCATCGCTGATCGTTGCCGGAACATCGAAAAGACCAAAGACGCTAATCGGCTTACCGTCCGCTGTCGAGATCAGGTAGCCGCTAATCAGGATGGCGAAGAGCAGCGCGTAGAGCGCAATATGTGCCGCGACGGCACTTACGCGGGTCATTTTACCGTGGCTTTCCGGCGCCGAGGGCGGCGGGGAAATATGTCGCCAGACCACGCGAAAGACCAGCCCCAGCATCAGCAGAACGCCAATGCTTTTATGTAACTCCGGCGCCTGGTGATACCAGCCATCGTAATAGCTGAGCGTGACCATCCAGAGGCCAAGACCAAACATACCGTAGACGGCAAGAGCAAATATCCAGTGCAAAGCTATGGATATTATTCCGTAGCGTCGGGAGGAGTTACGCAATTGCATCAGAATGTCCATTTTCAAATTAACCGAAGAGTAAAAATGAACGGGGCGGCATAATATTGCAACTGAAAAAATGGTATATTGATTTTTATTTTTCTTATTTCAGCAATTTTGACAAGAAACGCTAAAGTTAATTCAATTGCTTCGTGCAAGTAGAAATAGTGAATTTCAAAAAAGATAAATTAATGTCAATTACTGTCAGTGCGGGCTTTCAATAAAATACAATGTACACGAAATCGATAATAGCCAGCAGCGCCCACAATAAGAGGTAGAGCATAAAATGCTCACGAATATTATTGATGAGGAAGTTAACAATCCTGCGCATATCGCTCCGCAATTCAGTGTGAATGAAACGGGCTCCGGGAAGTCCGAAGCCCGCGAGGGATTATCCGTTAAAACGCGAGAGTGAGAAGGGCGTCAGATCAAACTGCGGCGTGATACCCTGGGCAAACTGCGCGGCAATTTCCCCCAACACGGAGGCAAACTTAAATCCGTGACCGCTCAGCCCGGTGATAAGCAGGGTGTTGTCATGGCCTGGCAACGTATCAATGATAAAGTCTTCATCCGGCGTGTTGTCATAGGTACAGGCTGCGCCATACAGCAAGCCGCCGACACCGGGAAGGATGTTACGCAGGAACGAGAAGGCTTCTGAACCATCCTGCGGGAAGGCGCCGAAGGGTTTGCGCTCTTCAGGGGAGGCGATCGGCTGGCCTCCGTTGTGTTTACCGATTTTCAGCGCGTCTTTCTCGGAAGGGAAACCGTAGAACTGGTCGCCATTCGGCAGTTCACCGGTAAAGGCCGGGAATTTATTCTGTGCGCTGAAACGACCATCTGACTGGAACCAGGAGAAGACCTTACGCACCGGCTGAATGGGCAGGTCTGGCATCAGACGGGTGACCCAGGTTCCCGCGCTGACCAGCAGGCGGGACGCGGAATATTCGCCGTCGAGGGTCTTCACGGTGACGCCGTCAGCGTCATGGGTGATGGCGTCCACCGGGCAGTTAAACAGCTGCCCACAACCCGCTTTCGCGGCAAGATCGATCCAGGTTTTGATCGCGGTTTCGCAATGCAATACCCCGGAATTGGCTTCAAAGAGACCAATATAATCGTCCGGGACGGTAATTTCAGGCCAGCGCGCGGTAACGGCCGCCGCGTCCAGCTTCTCAACGTTAAGATTAAAGGCTTTCGCGCTGCGTTCGACATTAGCGAGAAATTCCGAACGGGCCGGACCAAGGTTGATAACCCCGGTACGCTCGAAAATGCGATCTTCGGTCTGTTTCGCCAGTTCATCCCACAGCGTCTGGGCGCGAAGCACCAGAGGAACATAGCGTTCGCCTTCCCCGTAGGCATGGCGCATGAGGCGGGTGTCTCCATGATGGCTACCCTCCGCATGAGGCGGAAGATGGGCATCAATCATCAGAACGTTCAGACCCGCCTGCGTCGCGTAATAACCGGCGGCCGAACCTACGGAGCCGCTACCAATAATGATTAGGTCGTATCTCATATCTTTCTCGTAAACTGATGTTTTGTTAGCAGAGTAATTAACAACGCGGGGTTAGACAAGGGAGAAATAAATAAGGCACCGCGAGGGTGCCTGTTGAGTGAAAAGTGGGCATACGGTTAGTGCCGTTTATACTCATTTTCCTGATAGTCGCCAGATTCTATTTTGGCAATACCTGCCTCCAGAATAGAAATAAACTGACGAGCGACGTCTGTTGTTAGCCACAGCGTCTGTCCAACTTCCGCTTCTTCACGGTTGAGTTGATTCGGGGTCTGGTAGTGCAAACGCAGCATCAGCGCATCGTAGCTATCTACGGTACTGATATCCCAGCCAACAAGTGGGTGGGTCTGGATGACTTCACTATTCTTTTCCATTATAACCCCCTTAATGCGTGTTAGAAGACAACGACTCTGAGGTTCAATGCATGTTTTTCTGAAAGCATCTTCAGTATACCAAGTAATAAGGGTTCCAACGGGAAAAATAAACAGGTGGCAACACATTTTTCTGCTTTTTAGGATTGTTCGAACAATAAAACACCATCTCGTTCACGATTTTTAAAGAAGATGCCGAATTAATTTGAACTTCCAGAATGTTCAGACGAAAAAAAGCCGGGGCGACCCGGCAAAAAACACAATGAGGGAGCAGTGTTAATCTGTGATGAACCAGTCGTCGGCGCTTTCCCACGTTTCCTGCAGGATTTCGCTGATGCGACCTTTATCTTCTTTCGCGCCGCCAATGACGGAGAGATTGTTCGCTGAGGCGTAACGCACCGTTACGGCACCCGCGTTGTCGGGAAAGGTATTATTAATACGACGGGACAATTCGCCTGCCAGTGCATCAAGCGCGCCGGCAGGCAGAACGGTCGTTTTGGCTATGGTGACTTCAATACGCATAAAGGCCCCCTGTGTAATATACTGTTTATTTATACAGGTATATTCTCGGTTTGACAACAAGGGGGCATTGATTTTTTAACGTTTTACCGTCCAGTTTACGGTTTCACCCGCCAGGAATGGGATCAGCGTGTCATCCGTCAGCGCGATGGACTCCTCAACGTGGTGCGTTTTACGCTCCAGTTCGATGAAGGTCTCGTTCACCGGCAGGCCATAGAAACGCGGGCCGTTGAGAGAGCAGAACGCTTCGAAATGCTCCAGCGCGTTCATCTCTTCAAACACGGTCGCGTAGCTGGCAAGCGCAGTTGGCGCGTTGAAACAGCCTGCGCAACCGCAGCTTGCCTCTTTACGATGGCGGGCGTGAGGGGCGGAATCGGTGCCCAGGAACGCACGGGAGAACCCGCTGGCTACCAGCTCGCGCAGCGCCTGCTGATGGATATTGCGCTTAAGAATAGGCAGGCAGTACAGGTGAGGGCGCACCCCGCCGACCAGCATGTGGTTGCGGTTAAACATCAGGTGCTGTGGCGTAATGGTCGCGGCGATAAGTTCGTTGCCGTCACGCACGTACTCTGCTGCGTCTTTGGTGGTGATATGCTCGAAGACCACTTTCAGCGCCGGCAGGCGCTGGCGCAGAGGCTCCATGACGGTCTCAATAAAACGGGCTTCACGGTCGAAGATGTCAATCTCGGCATGCGTCACTTCCCCATGAACCAGCAGTGGCATGCCCAGTTTCTGCATGCGTTCCAGCACCGGCATGATGGCATCAATACTGGTGACCCCGTGGCTGGAGTTGGTGGTGGCATTCGCCGGATAGAGTTTCGCCGCCGTAAATACGCCTTCGTTGAACCCGCGCTCCACTTCGTTCGGATCCAGGGAATCGGTCAGATAGCAGGTCATCAGCGGGGTAAAATCATGTCCCGCGGGAACGGCATCAAGGATGCGCTGGCGGTAGGCCATCGCCGCATCGACGGTGGTGACTGGTGGCACCAGGTTAGGCATGACAATCGCGCGGCCATAAATTTCGCTGGTATAAGGCACGACGGTTTTCAGCATATCGCCATCACGCAGATGGATATGCCAGTCGTCAGGGCGGCGGATTTTAAGAACCTGGGGTTGTGCAGTCATGGAAGCTCCGGCTTGTCAGGGATCAGTCATAAGGATGGCTGTTTTTGCCGGACACAAATCATAAGCGGAAACGTTTTCCTTTGCACACTTTTCCGTAAAAAAAAGGGCGCCGCGGCGCCCCTTCAGGTTAATCGGTGAAAGGAATAATAATTTCTCCTGGTTTCACCTCTATGCCTTTAGCATATTTTTTCGCCAGGGCTTCCCCTTTGCTTTTGTCTTCACTTAAGACGTACGCGGGCTGCTGGTTAAAGTAATTACGCAGTGACTGATTCAGATAAGGCATCAGGGTTTGCAGAACCGGCGCCATCTTGTCCGGGGAAACCTTCGCATCGACGACTTCCATCTCCTGCAGGAAAATCGCCCCTTTCTCCTTGTTGAAAACGGGCAGTGCCTTCAGCTTGAGCTTGATGTTGGCTTTCTGATTGCCAAAAAGGGATGACATATCGAGGTCTGCATCCCCTGACAGGGTGACTTTGTTTGGCTCTTCACGTCCGATCTGACTGGTCAGATTCGAGAGCACGATATGCGCGTCCGCAAGCCCCGGCACACCAATGTCTTTAGAAAAATTATTATGTTTTTCCAGCGCCTGATTAATTTCCTGTTCACTGACGGTATATTGCGTGAGCTGGTTACAGCCAACCAGCAGACCGCTGACAATGAATGCAGCAGCAAAGACAATCTTCTTCATAGTGTTCCTCAACGAAAAATCGGCGCTTCTGTCCTGTTACGCCAGTATGTCAGTGTGAAATGGCAGAAACCAGCAGAAAAAACTGAGAAATGGGGCGGGAAGGACTCCCGCCCGAGGGAAAGGCTACGCGCCGGGTTCGAGCATGCCGCTCGCGCTGCGTTTCTGGCTGAACTGCCACCACAGGGCAAGGAGCGTCATAAAGCCCACCACGCCGAGCATCATCCAGGGAAGCTCAGGTTGCTGTAACGCTTTGCCGGCATCAAACAGCCAGCCGCCGCCGGTGTATCCCAACGCGCCGCCAAGGGCCAGCCCCAGGCGGCTGAACCCCATATAGCTGCCGCGTGCGCGCGCATCCGCGAGCGAGGCGCTCAGCGTTTCACGGGCAGGTTCGGCGATGATGGAGCCGATATAGAACGTGCAAATCAGCGTAAACAACTGCTGAAGCGAGTTCACCAGACCAATAGGCATCATGCTCAGGGTCATCAGGAACAGCCCGGCCATCAGGCGATGTTCCAGACGAAAACGCCGTTCGCTCCAGCGGGCAATCGGATAGAGCAGCGTCAGAGAAAGCGCGGCTTCAATGGCGTACATCCATTTAACGGCAGCAGGGGTGCCCGCAATGTCATTCACCATGATCGGCAGCATCAGCATCACCTGCACGGCAAGCATGTAATACCCCGTCAGGGTCAACACATAGGTGACAAAGCGTTTGTCATGCAGGACGCGCCCCAGCCCTTCCCGGACCGGCGCTTTGACCGTCGACAGCTTCCACGCTGGCAGGAACAGGCCATTAAACAGCGCGCACAGAACAAAGAGCACCGCACCCGCCGCGCAGACCAGACGGAAGTCATACTGCAGAAGCCAGCTTCCCAGCAGTGCGCCGACAACCGCTCCGGCACTGTCCTGCATCATCAGAATTGAGAAAAAACGACCGCGGTGCTGCGGACGAATGAGCTTCACCACCAACGCGGTGCGCGGCGGATCGAACAGGGTCCCCCCGATACCGGAGAGGAAGCAGGAGAACCAGAGCAGCCAGGGCTCGTGGGCGATGGCCATCGTGGCAAAGCCTGCCGCGCGGAGCAGCATGCCGGTCACGATCATTGGTTTAGCGCCAAAACGGTCAGCGATGGCACCGCCAAATACGCCGAGACCTTGCTGCACAAACTGGCGTAACCCCAGCGCGATGCCGACCATCAGCGCTGCCCAGCCCATTTGATCGACGAAGCGAATCGAGATGAGGGGGAATACGACAAAAAAGCCGAGCACGACGAGCATGTTATCGACCAGCAGGAAATATTTACCCAGGCTCCTGGCCTGTGATACGCGGGACATTTTCCCTCCAGGGAAAATAAGATGGTGAGCACGCTAACATTCTGCGGTGTCGCTGCGTTTTTGCCCACCCCTGGGCGTGACAATATTTTTTTATCAAAAGCGCGCTTTGATAGAGAGTTCTCATCGAAAAAGAGGAAAAGGAAGCAAAATGGTATGTCACTGTTTTCACAGACGGCAGCGGCGCAGGTATAGTAAAGCTAATGGGTAAGCAGAAGTGACGGGAAGGAGTGGTATCGATGTTTTGCTATCGCAGTAATGTGCCAAAAGTGCGTCTGACAACGGACAGGCTGGTCGTTCGTCTGGTGCATGAGCGTGATGCCTGGCGTCTGGCGGATTATTACGCCGAGAATCGCCAGTTTTTAAAACCCTGGGAACCCGTTCGGGATGAGAGTCATTGTTACCCTTCCGGCTGGCAGGCGCGCCTCAGCATGATCACCGAATTTCACAAGCAGGGCAGCGCGTTTTATTTCGCCCTGCTGGATCCTGAAGAGAAAGAGATTATCGGGATCGCCAATTTTTCAAACGTGGTGCGGGGATCGTTCCACGCCTGTTACCTAGGCTACTCCATTGGCCAGAAATGGCAGGGGCAGGGGCTGATGTACGAGGCGCTGACGGTGGCTATCCGCTATATGCAACGCACGCAACATATCCATCGCATTATGGCGAACTACATGCCGCATAATCAGCGCAGCGGGAATTTGCTGGCGCGGTTAGGGTTCGAGAAAGAAGGCTATGCCAAAGACTATCTGTTGATAGACGGAGAGTGGCGCGACCACGTTCTGACGGCATTAACCACCCGGGACTGGACTGCAGGTCGTTAAGGAGAAAAGATGAAGTATCAGCTAAACGC
Source organism: Enterobacter sp. HSTU-ASh6 (assembly GCF_026319105.1). NCBI lineage: Bacteria > Pseudomonadati > Pseudomonadota > Gammaproteobacteria > Enterobacterales > Enterobacteriaceae > Enterobacter > Enterobacter sp. HSTU-ASh6. The sequence goes on from NZ_WSPD01000012.1 coordinate 33,506, forward strand.
TACAGAAGCGCGCGTGATTGGGTGCTTGCTCGAAAAACAGGTCACCACCCCGGAGCAGTATCCGCTCTCCGTCAACGCCGTGACCATGGCCTGCAACCAGAAGACGAACCGCGAGCCGGTCATGAACCTCAGCGAGCATGAGGTTCAGGACGTGCTGGATGCGCTGGTAAAACGCCATTATCTGCGCACCGTCAGCGGTTTTGGTAATCGCGTGACCAAATACGAACAGCGCTTTTGTAACTCTGAATTTGGCGACCTGAAGCTGAGCAGTGCGGAAGTGGCGGTCATCACCACGCTGCTGCTGCGCGGGGCGCAAACGCCGGGTGAACTGCGCACGCGTGCCTCCCGTATGCATGAGTTCGCGGATATGCAGGAAGTTGAACAGGTCCTGGAAGGGCTGGCCTCACGTGAAGATGGCCCTTACGTGGTGCGTCTGGCACGCGAGCCGGGTAAACGTGAAAGCCGCTATATGCACCTCTTCAGTGGTGAAATTGATATTTCAGATAAATCGATTACCCCCGATATCACTGTGGGTGACGACGATTTGGTGGCCCGCGTGGCGGCGCTGGAAGACGAGGTCGCAGGACTGAAACAGCGTCTGGATGCACTACTGGCACATCTGGGAGATTAACGGTGAAAAAATTACGTATAGGCGTGGTGGGGTTGGGCGGTATCGCGCAAAAGGCCTGGCTTCCGGTATTAGGCGCGGGGACGGACTGGACTCTGCAAGGGGCGTGGTCACCCAGCCGGGAAAAGGCAGAACGTATCTGCGAAACCTGGCGCATGCCGTATGCAAACTCTCTTTTGGATCTGGCCCGCGAGTGCGATGCGGTCTTTGTTCACACCTCAACGGCAACCCATTATCAGGTCGTGAGTGAGCTCCTTAATGCAGGCGTCCATGTCTGCGTGGATAAACCGCTCGCTGAAAATGTGCAGGACGCCGAACGGCTGATTGAGCTGGCAGCGCGTAAAAACCTGACGCTGATGGTCGGTTTCAACCGCCGTTTCGCCCCGCTTTACCAGCAATTAAAGGCGCAGTCCGGCAGCTTCGCTTCGCTGCGCATGGATAAACACCGCACCGACAGCATTGGGCCAAACGATTTGCGCTTTACGCTGCTGGATGACTATCTGCACGTGGTGGACACGGCGCTGTGGCTCGCCGGTAGCCAGGCGCAACTGCAAAGTGGGACGCTCCTGACGAACGAACAGGGTGAGATGGTCTATGCCGAGCATCATTTCGCGATTGAGCATCTACAGATAACGACCAGCATGCACCGTCGTGCGGGCAGCCAGCGCGAGAGCGTTCAGGCCGTCACCGACGGCGCACTGTACGACGTTACCGACATGCGTGAATGGCGGGAAGAGAAGGGCCGCGGCGTGGTGATGCAGCCGGTACCGGGCTGGCAGAGTACCCTGGAGCAGCGCGGTTTCGCCGGTTGTGCCCGCCACTTTATCACCTGCGTGCAAAATCAGACGGTTCCTGAAACCGCCGGCGAACAGGCCATTATGGCGCAGCGCATTGTGGAACGGCTGTGGCGCGAAGCCATGAGTGAATAACTCGCGGTAACATCTGCGGATAGTAATTCGTTGAAATCCGGTTAGACTAAGCGCCGCTTGTTGGCTTTGCCGGGTGGCGCTTACGCTTACCCGGCCTACACATCCGTATGGTTCTGGAAATTCACGTTAATGAACTTATTAAAATCGCTGGCAGCCGTCAGCTCGATGACCATGTTCTCACGCGTACTCGGTTTTGCACGTGATGCGATTGTAGCAAGGGTCTTTGGTGCAGGGATGGCAACGGACGCCTTTTTCGTCGCGTTTAAATTGCCGAACCTGCTGCGTCGTATTTTTGCTGAAGGGGCATTTTCCCAGGCGTTCGTTCCCATCCTGGCGGAATATAAAAGCAAACAGGGTGAAGATGCGACGCGCGTATTTGTGTCGTATGTCTCCGGACTGCTGACGCTGGCCCTCGCCGTGGTGACCGTGCTCGGGATGCTGGCCGCGCCCTGGGTAATAATGGTGACCGCACCTGGTTTTGCCGACACGGCCGATAAATTTGCCCTGACCACGCAGCTTCTGCGTATTACCTTCCCCTATATTTTATTGATCTCGCTGGCCTCGCTGGTGGGGGCGATCCTGAACACCTGGAACCGCTTCTCCGTTCCGGCGTTTGCGCCGACGTTTCTTAACGTCAGCATGATCGGTTTTGCCCTGTTCGCCGCGCCGCATTTCAACCCGCCGGTGCTGGCGCTGGCGTGGGCGGTTACCGTGGGTGGCGTGCTGCAGCTGGCGTATCAGCTGCCGCATCTGAAAAAAATTGGCATGCTGGTGCTGCCGCGCATCAATCTTAAAGATGCCGGGGCGATGCGCGTCATTAAGCAGATGGGGCCCGCCATTCTTGGCGTCTCCGTCAGCCAGATCTCGCTTATCATCAACACCATTTTTGCCTCTTTCCTGGTCTCCGGCTCGGTTTCCTGGATGTACTACGCGGACCGGCTGATGGAGTTTCCGTCCGGAGTGCTGGGCGTGGCGCTGGGGACAATTCTTCTGCCGTCGCTGTCGAAGAGTTTTGCCAGCGGTAATCATGATGAATACTGCCGCCTGATGGACTGGGGGTTACGTCTCTGTTTCCTGCTGGCCCTGCCAAGCGCAGTGGCGCTGGGTATTCTGGCCAAACCGCTCACGGTGTCGCTCTTCCAGTACGGGAAATTCACCGCGTTTGACGCCGCTATGACCCAGCGGGCACTGATTGCCTATTCGGTCGGATTGATGGGGCTTATCGTCGTCAAGGTACTGGCGCCGGGCTTCTATTCGCGTCAGGACATCAAAACGCCGGTGAAAATTGCCATCGTGACGCTGATCATGACGCAGCTGATGAACCTGGCGTTTATTGGTCCCCTGAAGCATGCAGGTCTGTCATTATCGATTGGTCTGGCAGCCTGTCTGAATGCCGGGTTGTTGTACTGGCAGTTGCGCAAGCAGGATATTTTCACGCCGCAGCCGGGCTGGGCGAGTTTCCTTGTGCGTCTGATCGTTGCGGTACTGGTGATGTCTGCTGCGTTACTGGGCATGATGTCCATCATGCCGGAGTGGTCCCTGGGCACCATGCCTTACCGTCTGATGCGGCTGATGGCCGTGGTTGGCGTTGGGGTGGTGGCTTACTTTGCCACGCTCGCCGTGTTGGGTTTCAAAGTGAAAGAGTTTGCCCGCCGTACGGCATAAACGCCAAAAGGGGAGTTCACCTTAGGGTGCTCCCCATTGCATGATTTGTCGCTTATGCTTCAAATCGAAATCTTTTTAACACCCGCAATACGCGCCGTCGCCGTCTGACCATCCGCACCGTACAATCCGGTCTCTTTATGCGGTTTCAGCACCTCAAGCGCCTGCTGGTTACGCTCAATCTGACCTTCCAGCAGCCAGCCGTTATGCTGATTAAGATCGCGCAGATGCTGGGTTTTTTCTGTAATGGTCTGCCAGCGCTCAACAATATCGTCATTGGCGCTGCGCTTAGGATCTTGCTCAGCGCGGCGTTGTTGCTCCAGATAATCCAGCGTCGCCAGAAGCGAACTTTTATCTTCAGTAATACGCTGCAACGCGCTGCCGTTGATGTGACCGGAAGAGAGATGCTGTTGCTCAGCGTCCATTACCGTTTTCAGGTCGTTCAGGACAACCGTCATTTGATCCAGTATTTCTGACAGTCGACTCATACGGTTAGTTACTCTGTAAGAAACTCTGTGCTTCCTGAATCAGGGCATCAGCGATTTTGCTGGTGTCCATTTTCAGTTCACCGTTACGAATAGCCGTTTTCAGCGCTTCAACACGTTCCATATTGATGTCGTTGCTGCCTGGCTGCATCAGTTTTGCCTGTGCATCGCTCAGGGTTACGCTGGTGCTGTTGGAGGTTGACGGTTTTTCCAGACGCGTTTTCTGAGGGGACGCGTCATTCGTTTCGCGAGGTTGTACAGCGCTTACCGGCTTCAGGGCTGATGTACGATCAATGCTCATAGTGTTGTCCTCATCGAGGGTTCGCGGCGTTTGCGCCTGACATCATCATTAGTTGAATATTTATCGGCACGCGCAGCGAAATCTTTAAAAAGATTATAGGTTAATCAGAATATTCCCATCAGAATCGACGGTTCCGCTAACCACCTGGCCTGAGGACATTCTGACGCGGGCGTTTTGCGCTACCGCGGCATTGTTCAACGCTTTGCCTTCGCTGTTGATACGAAAGCCATCTCCGTTGGCCACGACCATGACCTGTTGACCGGCTTTGACCCGCCATGCCTGACGCAGCATCGAGATCTGTATCGGCTGACCCGGGGCGACGTCGCGCAGGCTGACGGCGTCCTGTGCCTGGTTAATATCCAGCATGGTTCGTGGCGGCAGTTGATCCAGACGGCCACGTTTCAGCGTCACGCTGTTTGTTTGCAGTACGCTGCCGCGCGCAATGGGCACGGCGGCAACAACATAATTGCCCGTCGCCTGAACTGCAACCTGTAAATAGCGTTTTTCGTTGGCGCAACGTGCCAGTACGTTCACATTTCCCCACAGCTTTGTGAACCCCACCACGCTGAATGACGGCTGGTCACACGTCGGGTACAGATTCGGTGGCGTGCGCACGCTGACGGTGACGTCATCACTAAAGCCTGCCAGTTTTTCCGCAAAAAAAGCCGTGAGCCGATCCTGCAGACCGTCAGCCTGCACCAGGGGGCTTAAGAGCAAGAGAGTCGCCACCAGACCACGTTTTAACGTTTGCATCGTCAGTTCCACCGTTTCCAGAGTTGAACAAATTCTACCTGCAGTGGTTTTGCATCAACGGAATAAATAGCGACGCATTTTGCGCTTATTCCGTCGATAGGGGAGACCGGGTGAGATTTAAGCTGTGAACTGAAATTTTGCCATCAGCGGAGGAGACATGCTCGATAAACTCGACGCCGCGTTACGTTTTCAGCAGGAAGCGCTCAATTTACGCGCCCAGCGGCAGGAGATTTTAGCCGCCAACATCGCTAACGCCGATACCCCGGGGTACCAGGCGCGCGATATTGATTTTTCCAGTGAACTCAAAAAGGTGATGGAGCGTGGACGTGCCGAAGGAACGGGTGTTGCACTCGCCATGACTTCCTCTCGCCATATTCCTGCTCAGGCGATGACCGCGCCAACGACCGATTTACTTTATCGCATCCCCGATCAGCCTTCACTCGACGGTAACACCGTGGATATGGACCGGGAGCGCACGCAGTTTGCCGATAACAGCCTGAAATACCAGACGGGCCTGACCGTACTCGGCGGACAAATCAAAGGCATGATGAACGTCCTGCAGGGGGGTAACTGATAGATGGCGTTGCTGAATATTTTTGATATCGCCGGTTCGGCATTAACCGCTCAGTCCAAACGTCTGAACGTGGCCGCCAGTAACCTGGCGAATGCGGACAGTGTAACCGGACCTGACGGACAGCCTTATCGTGCCAAACAGGTTGTCTTTCAGGTCGATGCTGCGCCAGGCGCGGCGACGGGCGGCGTGAAGGTTGCTGATGTGGTCGAGAGCCAGGCGCCGGACAGGCTGGTATATGAGCCAGGTAACCCGCTCGCGGATGCCAACGGATACGTGAAAATGCCCAACGTGGATGTGGTGGGTGAGATGGTGAACTCCATGTCAGCTTCCCGTAGCTACCAGGCCAACGTCGAAGTGCTTAATACCGTGAAGAGCATGATGCTCAAAACACTCACTCTCGGCCAGTAAAGGAGACATGCATGTCCATCGCCGTAAATGTGAATGATCCTACGAACTCGGGTGTCAGTAACACCAAAAGTTCGACAGGTTCTAACTCCCTGACGGGGAGTAACGCCGCCGATCTTCAGGGCAGCTTTCTGACGCTGCTGGTGGCTCAGCTGAAGAACCAGGATCCCACTAACCCAATGCAGAACAACGAACTGACCACGCAGCTTGCGCAGATCAGTACCGTGAGCGGCATTGAGAAACTCAACACCACCCTTGGTTCCGTCTCCGGACAGATTAACAGCGCCCAGTCTCTGCAGGCGGCAAGCCTGATTGGGCATGGGGTAATGATCCCGGGAACCACGATCCTGGCGGGCACCAGCACCACCGATGGCAACGCCACAACGACGACCACGCCGTTTGGCGTTGAGCTGCAGCAGCCGGCTGACAAGGTGACCGCGACGATCACCGACGCAACCGGTGCCGTGGTTCGCACCATCGACATTGGTGAACTGAAGGCGGGCGTTCACACCTTTACCTGGGATGGCACCCTCACCGACGGCACCAAAGCGCCAAACGGTTCCTACAAAGTGGCAATCAGCGCCAGCAAAGGGACAACCCAGCTGGTGGCGCAGCCGCTGCAGTTCGCGCTGGTCCAGGGCGTGATTAAGGGGAGCGACGGCAACAAACTGGATTTGGGTACCTCTGGTACCACCACACTCGACGAAGTTCGGCAGATTATCTAAGCCTTAACACTTATCAGGAGTAAGTCATGGCCTTTTCTCAAGCGGTCAGCGGCCTGAATGCTGCGGCCACCAACCTGGATGTCATTGGCAACAACATCGCCAACTCCGCGACCTATGGTTTTAAATCCGGTTCTGCTTCCTTTGCAGATATGTTTGCCGGTTCTAAAGTAGGCCTGGGCGTTAAAGTGGCGGGCATCACTCAGGACTTTACAGACGGTACCACCACCAACACCGGTCGTGGTCTGGACGTTGCTATCAGCCAGAACGGTTTCTTCCGTATGGTTGATTCCAACGGTTCGGTGTTCTACAGCCGTAACGGTCAGTTCAAGCTGGACGAAAACCGTACGCTGGTCAACATGCAGGGCATGCAGGTGACAGGCTACCCGGCAGCGGGTACCCCACCGACGATTCAGACAGGTGCGAACCCTCAGGCTATCACCATTCCGAATACGCTGATGTCGGCGAAAGCCACCACTACCGCCTCACAGCAGATCAACCTCAACTCCACCGATCCTGTGCAAACTGCCCCGTTCGATGCGACCAACCCGGATACCTATAACAAAAAAGGGACCGTGACCGTCTTCGACAGCCAGGGTAACGCCCATAACATGTATGTCTACTACGTGAAGACAGCCAACAACAAATGGGATCTTTACACGCAGGACGGCAGCGTAGCGGGTTCTACCGCGACGAAAGCAGCACAGATGAACTTCGATGCCAACGGTAACCTGGCGGGCGTTTACAACTACAACGCTGCGGGTGTACTGAGCGCCACGCCAAACACCACGCCAGCCATTAACATCACCACCGGCTCTGTCGGCGGGGCGACGGCGGCGACCTTCTCCCTGAGTTTCCAGAACTCCATGCAGCAGAACACCGGCGCCAACAGCGTGGTGGCAACCAATCAGAACGGCTACAAGCCGGGTGACCTGGTGAGCTATCAGATCAACGACGATGGCACCGTGGTCGGTAACTACTCCAATGAACAGACTCAGGTTCTGGGTCAGATCGTGCTGGCTAACTTCGCCAACAACGAAGGTCTGAAATCTGAAGGCGATAACGTCTGGTCGGCTACCCAGTCCTCCGGTGTGGCGCTGCTGGGTACGGCAGGCACCGGTAACTTCGGCAAGCTGACCAACGGCGCGCTGGAAGCATCCAACGTGGATATGAGTAAAGAACTGGTGAACATGATTGTCGCGCAGCGTAACTATCAGTCGAACGCGCAGACCATCAAAACCCAGGACCAGATCCTCAACACGCTGGTTAACCTGCGTTAAGCGGCTAACAGGAAAGCGCAATGGATCACGCAATATATACCGCGATGGGCGCGGCAAGTCAGACGCTCAATCAGCAGGCTGTTACCGCCAGCAACCTGGCAAACGCCTCTACGCCGGGTTTTCGCGCGCAGCTCAATGCGCTGCGCGCGGTGCCGGTGGAAGGATTGTCTCTGCCGACCCGTACGCTGGTCACGGCCTCTACTCCTGGCGCCGATATGACGCCAGGGCAGATGGACTACACCTCGCGCCCGCTGGACGTTGCCCTGCAGCAGGACGGCTGGCTGGCGGTGCAAACGGCGGACGGCGGCGAAGGCTATACCCGTAACGGGAATATCCAGGTGAGCGCGACGGGGCAGTTGACGATTCAGGGGCATCCGGTGATGGGGGAAGCGGGTCCGCTGACCGTGCCGGAAGGTTCTGAGCTGACCATCGCCGCGGACGGCACCATTTCGGCGCTGAACCCGGGCGATCCGGCCAATACCGTTGCACCTGTCGGACGTCTGAAACTGGTTAAAGCGGAAGGCAAAGAGGTGCAGCGTGGCGACGACGGCATGTTCCGTCTGACCCAGGCGGCGCAGGCGACGCGTGGTGCCACGTTACAGGCCGACCCGAGCATCCGCGTGATGTCCGGCGTTCTGGAAGGCAGTAACGTCAAGCCGGTTGAGGCCATGACCGACATGATCGCCAGCGCCCGTCGTTTTGAAATGCAGATGAAAATCATCAGCAGCGTGGATGAAAACGCGGGCAAGGCTAACCAACTTCTGGCTATGAGTTAACAGGACTCCTTATGATCAGTTCTTTATGGATCGCGAAAACTGGCCTCGACGCCCAGCAAACCAATATGGACGTGATTGCCAACAACCTGGCAAACGTGAGCACCAATGGTTTCAAGCGTCAGCGCGCCGTTTTCGAAGATTTGCTTTATCAAACCATCCGCCAGCCGGGTGCGCAGTCTTCTGAACAGACGACGCTGCCATCGGGTCTGCAGATCGGTACCGGTGTTCGTCCAGTGGCCACCGAGCGTCTGCACAGCCAGGGCAACCTGTCTCAGACCAACAACAGTAAAGATGTGGCGATCAAAGGCCAGGGCTTCTTCCAGGTACAGCTGCCTGACGGGACCTCTGCCTATACTCGCGACGGCTCGTTCCAGGTCGATCAGAACGGTCAGTTGGTCACGGCGGGCGGTTTCCAGGTTCAGCCTGCGATTACCATCCCGGCAAACGCCCTGAGCATCACCATCGGCCGTGACGGCGTGGTCAGCGTGACCCAGCAGGGACAGGCCGCGCCTGTTCAGGTGGGACAACTCAACCTGACCACCTTCATGAACGATACCGGCCTGGAAAGCATTGGTGAGAACCTCTACACCGAAACGCAATCCTCCGGTACGCCGAATGAGAGCACTCCTGGTCTGAACGGCGCGGGCCTGCTCTACCAGGGTTATGTAGAAACGTCCAACGTGAACGTGGCGGAAGAGCTGGTGAATATGATCCAGGTCCAGCGCGCGTATGAAATTAACAGTAAAGCAGTGTCGACGACCGACCAGATGCTGCAGAAACTGACGCAACTCTAAGGTGTAGCCCGGTGCGGTAAACGCCGCACCGGCTCCCTGTTTTCGAAGATGAAGGCAATGCAAAAAAACGCGGCGTTTCGTTATCCGATTCTGACTGTTCTGGCCGTCTCCCTTAGCGGATGTGCCTGGATCCCGTCTAAACCATTGGTCCAGGGTGCGACGACTGCCCAACCCGTTCCTGGCCCCGCGCCAGTTGTCAACGGCTCTATTTTCCAGACCGCGCAGCCGATTAATTACGGTTATCAGCCGCTGTTTGAAGATCGCCGCCCGCGTAACGTCGGCGATACCCTGACCATTGTGCTGCAGGAAAACGTCAGCGCGAGCAAGAGCTCGTCGGCGAATGCCAGCCGCGATGGCAAAACGAATTTTGGCTTCGATACTGTCCCGCGCTACCTGCAGGGACTGTTCGGCAACGCGCGAGCAGATGTCGATGCCTCTGGCGGCAATACCTTTAACGGTAAAGGTGGCGCGAATGCCAGCAACACCTTCAGCGGCACGCTGACGGTCACGGTTGACCAGGTGCTGGTTAACGGCAACTTACACGTTGTGGGTGAAAAACAGATCGCCATTAACCAGGGCACTGAATTCATTCGTTTCTCAGGCGTGGTTAACCCTCGCACCATCAGCGGCAGCAACACCGTTCCGTCCACCCAGGTGGCCGATGCGCGCATTGAGTACGTCGGTAACGGCTATATCAATGAAGCGCAAAATATGGGTTGGCTGCAGCGCTTCTTCCTTAACTTATCGCCAATGTAAGCGAGGTGACCCATGTTTAAATCGATCTTCGCCGTGGCGCTGGCGCTGGTGGCTACGTTTGCCCAGGCTGACCGTATTCGCGATCTCACCAGTGTCCAGGGCGTGCGCGAAAACTCGCTGATTGGCTATGGCCTGGTGGTCGGTCTGGATGGTACCGGTGACCAGACAACTCAGACGCCATTCACTACCCAAAGCCTGAACAACATGCTTTCCCAGCTCGGCATTACCGTGCCGGCGGGAACCAACATGCAGCTGAAAAACGTGGCTGCGGTAATGGTCACCGCCTCCTACCCGGCGTTTGCGCGTCAGGGGCAGACCATTGACGTGGTCGTCTCCTCCATGGGTAACGCCAAAAGCCTGCGCGGCGGTACGCTGCTGATGACCCCGCTGAAGGGTGTTGACAGCCAGGTCTATGCGCTCGCGCAGGGCAATATTCTCGTCGGCGGTGCAGGGGCATCCGCAGGGGGAAGCAGCGTGCAGGTGAACCAGCTGAACGGTGGGCGTATCACCAACGGTGCGATCATTGAGCGTGAATTGCCTACCCAGTTTGGCTCGGGCAACACCATCAACCTGCAGCTTAATAATGAAGACTTCACGATGGCGCAGCAAATTGCCGATACCATTAACCGCAACCGCGGTTACGGCAATGCAACGGCTCTCGATGCGCGTACCGTGCAGATCCGTACCTCTACGGGCAACAGCAACCAGGTGCGCATGCTGGCCGATATCCAGAATATGGAAGTCAACGTTCCGGTACAGGATGCGAAGGTGATCATCAACTCCCGTACGGGCTCGGTGGTGATGAACCGGGAAGTGTCGCTGGACAGTTGCGCCGTTGCCCAGGGTAACCTCTCTGTGACGGTCAACCGCTCGGCAAACGTCAGCCAGCCTGATACGCCATTTGGCGGTGGTCAGACGGTGGTAACACCGCAAACGCAGATTGATATGCGTCAGAGCGGTGGATCGCTGCAGAGCGTTCGCTCCAGCGCCAACCTGAACAGCGTGGTCCGCGCCCTGAACGCCCTGGGGGCAACGCCGATGGATCTGATGTCCATTCTGCAATCCATGCAAAGCGCGGGCTGCCTGCGCGCCAAACTGGAAATCATCTGATGCTGACCGATAGCAAACTGTTGACCAGTGCCGCCTGGGATGCCCAGTCGCTTAACGAACTGAAAACCAAAGCAGGGAAAGACCCGGCGGCGAATATCCGCCCGGTCGCCCGCCAGGTGGAAGGGATGTTTGTCCAGATGATGCTGAAAAGCATGCGTGAAACCCTGCCGAAAGACGGGATGTTCAGCAGTGATTCAACGCGTCTGTACACCAGCATGTATGACCAGCAGATTGCGCAGCAGATGACCGCCGGTAAAGGCCTCGGTCTGGCTGACATGATTGTGAAACAGACCGAAGCCGCGCAGGGCATTCAGCCTGAGGAGCAGCCGCAGCAGGTGCCGATGAAGTTCGACCTGCAAACGGTGACCAGCTATCAGAACCAGGCCCTGACGCAAATGGTGCGCAAGGCCATACCCAAAGCCACGAGCAGTAATGATGAGCCGCTCTCCGGTGACAGCAAAGACTTCCTGGCGCAGCTTTCGCTGCCTGCGCGTCTTGCCAGTGAACAGAGCGGCGTGCCGCATCACCTGATTCTGGCTCAGGCCGCGCTGGAGTCGGGCTGGGGGCAGCGCCAGATCCGAAAGGAAAACGGTGACCCAAGCTTCAACATCTTTGGTGTCAAAGCCACCGCCAGCTGGAAGGGGCCGACAACGGAGATCACGACTACCGAATACGAGAACGGCGCCGCGGTGAAGGTCAAAGCAAAATTCCGCGTCTACAGCTCGTATCTGGAAGCCTTGTCCGATTACGTGGGGCTGCTGAGCCGAAATCCGCGCTATACCGCTGTGACGCAGGCGGCGACGGCGGAGCAGGGGGCGCAGGCCTTACAAAACGCTGGCTACGCGACCGATCCGAACTATGCCCGTAAGCTCACCAGCATGATCCAGCAGCTGAAATCCATGGGCGAGAAGGTCAGCAAAGCCTATAGCACAGATATTGAAAATCTGTTCTGAAAGTTCTCAAGTCCCGGTGGAGGTTGCCGATAACCTTCATCAGGACTTGTGTCTGAACGTATAAAAGGAACCCCCATGTCCAGTTTGATTAACAGCGCCATGAGTGGCCTCAGTGCTGCACAGGCGGCACTCAATACCGTCAGTAATAATATTTCAAGCTATAACGTGGCTGGCTATACCCGCCAGACCACGGTGCTGGGCGCATCTAACAGCACGCTGACCGGCGGTGGCTGGGTGGGTAACGGGGTTTATGTCTCCGGTGTCCAGCGTGAGTATGACGCTTTCATTACCAACCAGCTGCGCGCCGCACAGACGCAAAGCAGCGGTCTGACGACGCGCTATCAGCAGATGTCAAAAATCGACGATGTGCTCTCCGATACGACCAACTCGCTCTCCACCACGTTGCAGGACTTCTTCAAGAGCCTGCAAACGCTGGTGAGCAACGCGGAAGACCCGGCGGCACGTCAGACGGTGCTGGGTAAAGCGGGTGGTCTGGTGAATCAGTTCAAAACCAACGATCAGTATCTCCGCGACCAGGATGCGCAGGTAAATACCGCCATCTCAAGCAGCGTTTCACAGATCAATAACTACGCGGCACAGATTGCCAATCTGAACGATCAGATTTCTCGTCTGACCGGCGTAGGCGCGGGCGCGTCCCCTAACGACCTGCTTGACCAGCGCGACCAGCTCGTGACTGAGCTCAACAAAATCGTGGGCGTGGAAGTCTCGGTACAGGATAGTGGTACGTTTAATATCTCTCTCGGCAACGGGTACACCCTGGTGCAGGGGAGCAAAGCGAGCCAGCTGGCGGCCGTGAAGTCCAGCGCCGATCCGGCGCGTACCACCATCGCCTATGTCGATGACGTGGCCGGGAATATTGAGATCCCGGAAAAGTTTATCACCAACGGCTCTTTAGGCGGTTTGCTGACCTTCCGCGCGGAAGATCTGGATAAAGCCCGTAACAGTCTGAACCAGATGGCGCTGGCCTTTGCCGATGCGATGAACACCCAGCATGAAGCCGGTTTTGATGCTAACGGTGATGCTGGCGGCAAGCTGTTCGACTTCGGTTCTCCGGCTGTGCTGTCCAATAGCAAAAACGGCGGTTCCGCCGTTGTCACGGCGTCTGTGACGGACAGTAAACAAGTCCAGGCGACTGATTATACCCTGCAGTTTAATGGCACTGACTGGACGGTCACCCGCACATCAGACAAAACCAGCTTTACGATGAGCCCGGACGCCAGCGGTAATCTGGCGTTTGATGGACTTAAGGTCAATGTGAGCGGCACGGCAAACACCAAAGACAGCTTTACCGTGAAGCCTGTTGCCAACGTCATTATGAACATGGATCTGGCCATCAGCGACGAGTCCAAACTGGCCATGGCTGCGGTGCAGAATGGCGGTGAGAGCGACAACCGTAATGGCCAAAAAATGCTTGATCTGCAAAACGGCAAAGTGGTCGGTGGCAACAAAACCTTCAACGATGCGTATGCCTCTCTCGTCAGTACCGTAGGGAGCACGACGGCGTCACTGAAGGTGAGCAGCCAGACGAAAGCCAATGTGGAAACTCAGTTAATCAAGCAGCAGCAGACCATCTCTGGGGTAAACCTCGACGAAGAGTATGGCAATTTGCAGCGTTATCAGCAGTATTACCTGGCCAATGCCCAGGTGTTACAGACTGCCAGTACGCTCTTTGATGCAATTATCAACATTCGTTAAGGTTGAGGTGAAAAATGCGTATTAGCACCCAGATGATGTACGAGCAGAACATGCGTGGGATCACCGATTCCCAGAGCAGATGGCTGAGCTACGGTGAGCAGATGTCCACCGGAAAGCGTGTGAATCGTCCGTCGGACGATCCCATCGCGGCGTCGCAGGCTATCGTTCTGTCTCAGTCTCAATCCCAGAACAGCCAGTTTGCCTTAGCGCGTACCTTTGCAACGCAAAAGGTGTCGCTGGAAGATAGCGTGTTAACGCAGGTGAACACCGCGATCTCCAGCGTACGCGAGAAACTGGTTTACGCGTCGAACGGGACGTTAAGCGATGACGATCGTCTTTCTCTGGCGACCGATATTCAGGGGATCCGCGATCAGCTTATGAACCTGGCCAACACGACGGATGGTAACGGTCGCTTTATCTTCGCGGGATACAAAACCGAGAGTGCACCGTTTGATGCGGCAACCGGCGATTACAACGGTGGCACTGAGGCGATTACCCAGCAGGTTGATACGGCGCGAACGATGGCCATCAGCCATACCGGACAGCAGATTTTCAACAGCATCACCAGCAATGCTGAAGAGCTGCCGGGCGGTGGATATGGCGAAACAAATATGTTCAAAATCCTTGATTCTGCTATTGCATCGCTGAAGACACCGATTGAGAACGATCCGGCAGCCGCCGCGGCGCAAAGCCAGGTGATTGCCAACACGCAGATCGGCATTAAAAACGCCCAGAACAACATCCTGACGGTCGTGGCGGATGTGGGTACCAAGATGAACGAGCTGGAAAAACTCGATACGCTGGGTGATGACCGCGCGCTGGGTCAGACAAAGCAGATGAGTGATCTGGTTGACGTTGACTGGAACGAAGCGATCTCCTCCTACACCATGCAGCAGGCAGCCCTGCAGGCATCGTATAAAGCGTTTAGCGATATGCAGGGCATGTCTCTGTTCCAGCTGAACAAATAACATCTTGACCTCTTGAAACATGTCTTGAAACTGGGCATGTTTTACTGCCCAATCCGTCTGGATTGGGCATTTTTTTTATGCTGCTTCTGCCGCAGCGGAGGCGATACGTGCACTTTCCATCAGGCGAATCACCAGCGCAATGATGCCGCAGATGGTCGCCAGAGCGACTACCCCCGTCCAGCCAGCCAGCGAATAGATGTTACTGCCTAACGCCGAACCCAACGCCATTCCGATAAACACCATCGTGAAGAGCAGCGCATTAAGACGACCGCGTGCCTGCGGTTCAAGGCTGTAGACCAGGTTCTGGTGGGCGACCAGACTGGACTGCAGACCCAGATCGAAACCGACGGCAGAGAGGGCGATAAGCATCAACTGCCCATGAACACCCAGTACGGGCATCAGGAACATCAGGGCGAAGGAGACCGTCACCAGAACAGCACCAAGCTGCGTGACTTTTCCTGCGCCCAGCTTGTCCGCCAGACCCCCTGCCAGCGGGGCCGCTAACGCACCGGCGGCACCGGCAATACCAAAACCGCCCGCGACGGCACTGCCCAGGTGATAACGTTCCAGCAGCATGACTGCCAGCGTAGACCAGAAGGCGCTAAAGGCAATCGACAGAAAACCCTGAGCCAGCGCGGCACGGCGCAGCGCCGGATAGCGACGCCACAGGTGCTCCATTGAACGCATCAGCGCGGGGTAGCTCAGCGTGGAGTGAATGGCAAAACGGGGAAGTACAAACCACATCATTACCCCGATAAACGCAATGCTCGCAGCCGCCAGCTGGTACATGACGCGCCAGCCGAACGCTTCGCCCACCACGCCGCTCACGGTCCTTGATAATAAGATACCCAGCAGCAGCCCGGTCATTACCGTTCCTACGGTTTTACCCTGTTTGCCTTCCGGGGCGAGGATCGCCGCGGCGGGGACAATATCCTGTGCCATGGTGGCGGCCATACCGATAAGCAGGCTTGCTACCAGCAGAGAGTGGAGCTGTCCGGTCAGGCTACAGCCGAGGAGAAACAGGGCCAGTGCCGCGCTTTTGATCAGGATTAACGTCCGGCGGTCATGACGATCGCCAAGCGGAAGCAGGAACAGGATACCTAGCGCGTAGCCAGCCTGCGTCAATGTGGGAACCAGCCCCATACCTTCAATTGTGAGATGAAGATCGGCACCCATCAGCGGCAGAAGAGGCTGGGCGTAGTAGATCGATGCCACGCTGAAGCCAGCCCCGAGGGCCAGCATGAAAATCACCCAGCGGCTTGCAGCATGGGGCATTGTAGTTGTGTTCATAGGTTGTTCCTCATTCGTCGTGTGAAGCTATTTTTCATCAGCAGGCGTTGCGTGGGTAGCCAGCCCAGTGGTAAAACGCTTATACGTTTAGCGTATAGGCCAAAAGGCAATGAAAAGAACTGAGCGTATAGACAGGGTGGAGGTAATGCGGACGTTTGTCCGCATTGTTGAGGCGGGTTCACTCTCTGCGGCGGCACGGCAGCTGGCAACAACCCAGGCCACGGTGAGCCGACGTTTACAGTCGCTTGAGACAATGCTGGGCGTGCGCCTGCTGCTGCGCACCACCCACACGACGCGGCTGACGGATGACGGCGAACGCTGCTATCAACACGCTCGTCGGGTGATTGACAGCTGGCTGGCGCTGGAAGATGAGGTGGGGCAGTCGGAAGATGAACCGGTAGGCGTGCTGCGGGTACGGGCCCCGCACGCCTTTGGGCAGGATCAGCTTCTGAAGCCGGTAACCGAATTTTTGCAACGTTATCCGCAGCTTTCTATTGAGTGGATGCTTAACGATCGGTCAGCTGATTTTCTCGGCGACAACCTTGACTGTGCGATTCGGGTGGGCGTGGAAGTCGATCCGGCGACCGTCTCCGTGCTGCTGGCTGAAGTGCCGCGCTCGGTGGTGGCTTCTCCGGCACTGCTGGCCCGTTTCCCGACGGTTAACACCCCGGAGGATTTGCAACAGTTCCCCTGGATAGCCATCAGCTCGTTCTACCAGCGTCATGTGGAGCTTTTTCACGAGGCATCACCCGCCACCGCGCGAGTGGCGATTACCCCCCGCCTCAGCACTGACAGTCTGTATGTCGCGCGCAATACGGCCCTCACCGGGCTTGGCGTCGCGGTCGTATCCAGCTGGACGGTACAGGATGATATTCGGGAGGGGCGGCTGGTGCATTTACTGCCAGAGTGGCAGCCGGCGGCATTACCGGTGCATCTGGTATACCCCTGGTCCCGTTATTATCCAGCGCGCTTGCGGCGCTTTCTGGAGCTGATGCGGCAGGTCATGCCGGAGGTCACCGGGATGAGAAAGCCCGTACAGCAGCCATAAAAAAAGCCGACCCGGAGGTCGGCTTTTTACGTTCAGCGTCGTTATTCGACAGACTGTGGACGCGTTGCCGGGGCGGTCGCCTGGTGCGTTGCACTGTGGCCACCTGCAGCGCCTTTACCGTCGAAGTTGAACGCCGGGCGTACCCAGTCACTGTGACGCGGGGCTTCAGGCACGTATTCCGGCGCTGGCGCGCGCGTCATCGGTGCTGTCGCCACGTGGGCAGCGGCTGGCGCAGAAACAACCGGCTCTGGTTTCACCTCAGGCGCTTTCGCTTCTTCGGCTTCACGAACAGGTTCCACGGCAATCTCTACGTCCTGAACCACTTCTTCAGTGACGGTTTCGACCACAACCTCTGCGGCTTCTTCAACCGCGGCGGCAGGCTGTGCTTCTTCCACAACGCTTTCAGCCACGGCGGTGTCTTCTTCAGCAATCAGCTGTGGTGCGGCATCAACCGGCGCGGCAATCACTTCAGGATGCGTGGTTTCCACTTCTACCGCCTGCGGAGCTTCAGCTTCAACAGCCTGCGGTTCCACCACGGTAGCAGCTTCAGCCACCACTTCTTCAGCGACAGCGACAGGTGCAATCACCTCTTCGGTTACCGGCTGTTCTTCAACAATCTGCTCCGGACGAGCAACCGGGTAGCGGATCCAGACCTTACCGGAGGCCATTTCTGGCGATGCACAGGCAATGGTCAGCGGCATTGGCGACTGGGTCGGGTAACGCTCGTCACGATAGCGACGACGGCGCTGACCGCTGACGCGCAGATGACGTGGGGAACGACGCGAACGACGTGGCATGCCGGCGTTATCACGGTTTTCACCGTTTTCATCCTGCTCTACGTTGTTGTCCACGACCGCTGGCAGGTCAACTTTTGCCAGCTGCGTACCGGCTGCGCTCTCGTTTGTTTCCGCAGCGATTGCTGGCGCTTCGGTGGCTTCGGAAGCGAAACGCACTTTTTGGGTAAGCTGGCGCTGCTTACGACGCGGCATTACCTGAGTGCGTTCTTCCTGCTCGCCGTCCTGCTGTTCAACAGCCTCTTCGCGGTTCAGGTTTTTGACTTCCTGCTGCGCCTGACGCTTCTCGTCGTTACGACGACGGTTACGTTCACGGCGTGGCTGCTGGTCGTCACGCTGTTTGCTCTTCTCAGACTCATCGCCCGCCTGCTGGCGAATTTCACGATCGTCAACGTTCTGCTGTTGTTTCTCGCGACGGTTACGACGGTTGTCTTCGCGTTGCTCACGGCCTTCGTTATTCTCAGCGCGGTTGTCACGACGTTCGCTACGGTCGTTACGGTCGCTGCGGTCATTACGATCGCGGCGGTTGTTCTGACGCTTGCGGCGGTCCTGCTGACGCTCAGGTTTAGCGGCTTTCGGCTCTTCTTTCGGCTGCTCTGGCTGAACTTCCTCGCCGGCAAACATTTTCTTCAGCGCACCGAAGAAGCGGCTCAGCAGGCCAGGCTGCGCAGGCTGGGCTTTCGCCGCTGCGGCCTCTGGTTTCTGCGTTGCGGCTTTCGCTGCCGGTTTTTCCAGCGCCGTTTCTGGCGGAGCTTCAGGCATGATAAAGGTGGCTAACGCAGGCTGCTCTGGCAGTTTGCGCTCGGCCGGCTCTTCATCGGAAGGCAGAGCCATCTCTTCTTCATGCAGCTTCGGCAGCAGGTAGCTGAGGGTCGTTGTCTCTTCGCCTTTACGGACGCGCAGCACGTGATAGTGCGGGGTTTCCATCTGATCGTTTGGCACGATGATGCAGCGAACGCCACCCTGACGCGCTTCAATGGCACTGACCGCGGCACGTTTTTCGTTCAGCAGGTAGGAGGCGATTGGCACAGGAACAATGGCGTGAACCTCTTTGGTATTCTCTTTCAGCGCTTCTTCTTCAATCAGACGCAGGATAGAGAGGGACAGAGATTCGTTATCACGCACGGTACCGGTGCCGGAGCAGCGCGGACAAACGTGATGGCTGGACTCACCCAGCGACGGGCTAAGGCGCTGACGGGACATCTCCAGCAGGCCGAAGCGAGAAATATGGCTAATCTGGATACGCGCACGATCCTGACGAACCGCTTCGCGCAGACGGTTTTCTACCGCGCGCTGGTGGCGAACAGGGGTCATGTCGATGAAGTCGATGACAATCAGACCACCCAGGTCGCGCAGGCGGAGCTGGCGGGCGATTTCATCAGCGGCTTCAAGGTTAGTGTTGAAGGCTGTCTCTTCGATGTCGCCACCACGCGTCGCACGCGCGGAGTTAATGTCGATAGCGGTCAGCGCTTCAGTGGTATCGATAACGATAGAACCGCCGGATGGCAGACGCACTTCACGCTGGAAGGCGGACTCAATCTGGGATTCGATCTGATAGTGGCTGAACAGCGGGATTTCACCGGTGTACAGTTTGATTTTGCTGGTGAAATCCGGACGGCCCAGCGCGGCGATGTGCTGGCGCGCCAGCTCAAGCACTTTCGGGTTATCGATCAGAATCTCACCGATATCCTGACGCAGGTAATCGCGGAAGGCACGCACGATGACGTTGCTTTCCTGGTGGATCAGGAACGGAGCAGGACGGCTTTCCGCCGCTTTCTGGATAGCTTCCCAGTGCTTCAGTCGGAAGCTCAGATCCCACTGCAACGCTTCGGCAGATTTACCTACGCCTGCGGTACGCACGATAAGCCCCATGCCATCAGGCAGTTCCAGGCTTGCCAGCGCTTCTTTCAGCTCGGTACGGTCATCACCTTCGATACGGCGAGAGATGCCACCCGCACGCGGGTTGTTAGGCATCAGAACCAGATAGCTCCCTGCCAGGCTGATAAAGGTGGTCAGTGCGGCACCTTTGTTGCCACGCTCTTCTTTATCAATCTGAACGATAACTTCCTGACCTTCACGCAGAACATCTTTGATGTTTGGGCGGCCATGGGCGTTGTAGTTTGCAGGGAAATATTCGCGGGCGATTTCTTTCAGAGGGAGGAAACCATGACGCTCAGCACCGTAATCGACAAATGCAGCTTCAAGGCTTGGTTCAATGCGGGTGATTTTACCTTTGTAAATGTTCGCTTTTTTCTGTTCGTGTCCAGGACTTTCGATATCCAGATCGTACAGGCGCTGCCCATCCACAAGGGCGACACGCAACTCTTCTTGCTGAGTTGCGTTGATTAACATTCTTTTCATCGTAACTTACTCGTTATTCTTACATTGACGACAAAGCTGCGGGCAAGGTGACGCTTTCCGGGGTATGAACCGATGGCCTCGTGTCTATTCACGTCGCCAACCTCACGGTTGTCGCTCGCTTAAGAGGCGCAGAGTGTCGGTTGCCTGTGTTTCATACGGAAACACAGCGCAATTATCAGGGGAATTGCCTGGGTAGAACTCTCCAGAGAACAATCCTTATACCGGGAAGTACTGCAACCCGCAGCCCGCTAACTGCCTGAAAGATCAATACGTCTTACGCCATTGCTGCGTGGATGATCGGTCAGACAAAATTGGTCATTCCGTCGAGATCCTTACAAAACCCGGATTTAACGCGGAAAACGGCTTCATTATTCCACTGCTAGCCGGGTTATAGCAAGATGACTTTTACCAATTATCACCCGGTTACTCACAGTTTCTTCACTTCAAGGTGGTGATTGGTTTAATAACCACCAAACCGATTGCGCGAAACAGGGGGCAGGCCGGATAAAAGTAAATATAAGCATAGAAAAATGAGTGGCGCTAATGGCTGACGATATTTAGAATCGCCCACCATGAAAACAGAGACTCCAGCCGTAAAAATGGTTGCCATCGCCGAAGACGAAGCGGGGCAACGTATCGATAACTTTTTGCGCACTCAGCTGAAAGGCGTGCCAAAGAGTATGATTTACCGCATCCTGCGCAAGGGCGAGGTGCGGGTTAACAAAAAACGCGTCAAGCCTGAGTACAAGCTCGAAGCCGGTGACGAAGTGCGCATTCCACCGGTGCGCGTTGCTGAACGCGAAGAAGAGGTTGTGTCGCCGAAGCTGCAGAAAGTGGCGGCCCTGAGTGATGTGATCCTCTACGAAGATGACCACATTCTGGTGCTCAATAAGCCGTCCGGAACGGCGGTGCATGGCGGGAGCGGTTTGAGCTTCGGCGTGATTGAAGGGCTGCGTGCCCTGCGTCCGGAAGCGCGTTTCCTTGAACTGGTCCACCGACTTGACCGTGACACCTCCGGCGTACTGCTGGTGGCGAAGAAGCGGTCAGCTCTGCGCGCGTTGCATGAGCAGCTGCGCGAAAAGGGCATGCAGAAAGACTATCTGGCGCTGGTGCGCGGTCAGTGGCAGTCCCATGTGAAAGTGGTGCAGGCGCCGCTGCTGAAGAACATTCTGCAAAGCGGCGAACGTATTGTCCGCGTGAGCCAGGAAGGCAAACCTTCTGAGACGCGTTTTAAGGTGGAAGAGCGCTATGAGTTTGCCACGCTGGTGCGCTGCAGCCCGGTGACCGGACGTACCCACCAGATCCGCGTGCATACGCAGTTTGCAGGCCATCCGATTGCGTTTGATGACCGCTATGGCGATCGCGAATTTGATAAGCAGCTGGCGGGCACGGGGCTGTCGCGTCTGTTCCTGCATGCGGCAGCGCTGAAGTTTACCCATCCTCATACGGGTGAAATCATCCGTATTGAAGCGCCGCTGGATGAGCAGTTAAAACGCTGTCTGAAAGTGCTGCGCGGCTGATTTTGCCCGGCGGCGCTACGCTTGCACGGGCCTACGGTTTTGTAGGGCGGGTAAGCGTAGCGCCACCCGGCGAAGATCACATTGTCAGTGGATTACACGCTTCTCGCCTCAACATCTGACACAAGGCAATCAGCGGCAATCCCACCAGCGTGTTGGGATCCCGGCCTTCCAGCTTGTCAAACAGCGCAATCCCCAACCCTTCACTTTTAAAGCTACCCGCACAGTTGAGCGGGCGCTCCCGTCGCACATAATCCTCAATTTCTTGCTCACTGAGGTGGCGGAAGTGAACGTCGAAGGGCTCGCATTCTGTTTGCAGGTGACCAGAGGCGGAGTTATAGAGCGCCAGGCCCGTATAAAAAGTGACGATATTGCCGCGCGCCTGCAGTAATTGCTGACAGGCTTTCTCCTCGGTGTGCGGCTTGCCGGTAATTGCGCCGTCCAGTACACAAACCTGATCGGAGCCTATAATCAAATGCGAAGGGTAACGTGCGGCCAGCGATTGCGCTTTCTCTTTCGCCAGACGCGTCACCAGATGACGCGGTGACTCGCCCGGTTGTGGCGTCTCATCAACCTCTGGCGCGGCACATTCAAACGGGATCCCGAGCTTTTCCAGCAACATTCGGCGGTAGGGAGAGGTGGACGCGAGAACGAGATTTGGCATATTTTTATCACCAGATATAGCGTATCGATGCCAGCCATTTTAAACTACAGGCCGCAATGTGTGCGAATAATTGGCAAAAGGCAGCCCAGGTTGCCTTTTTCTTTGACTCTATGACGTTACAAAGTTAATATGCGCGCCCTATGCAAAAGGTAAAATTACCCCTGACTCTTGATCCGGTTCGTACGGCTCAAAAACGCCTCGATTACGAAGGTATTTATACTTCCGATCAGGCTGAGCGTATTGCCGAATCCGTAGTCAGTGTGGACAGTGATGTAGAATGCTCCATGTCGTTCGCTATCGACAACCAGCGTCTCGCCGTTTTAACCGGTGATGCAAAGGTGACGGTAACGCTCGAGTGCCAGCGTTGCGGGAAACCGTTTGTACAGCATGTTCACACAACGTATTGTTTCAGTCCGGTTCGTTCTGACGAACAGGCTGAAGCACTCCCGGAAGCGTATGAGCCGATTGAGGTTAACGAATTCGGTGAAATCGATCTTCTGGCTCTGGTTGAAGATGAAATCATCCTCTCCTTGCCAGTGGTTCCGGTGCATGATTCTGAACACTGTGAAGTGTCCGAGGCGGACATGGTCTTTGGGGAACTGCCTGATGAAGCGCAAAAACCAAACCCATTTGCCGTATTAGCCAGCTTAAAGCGTAAGTAATTAAGGAGTAAGGTCCATGGCCGTACAACAGAATAAACCAACCCGTTCCAAACGTGGCATGCGTCGTTCCCATGACGCGCTGACTGCAGTTACCAGCCTGTCTGTTGACAAGACTTCTGGTGAGAAACACCTGCGTCACCACATCACCGCTGACGGTTTCTACCGCGGCCGCAAGGTTATCACTAAGTAATCACGCGTCAGCGTGATTAGGCTTAGTGAGGAGCTCCCCGTGCAAACGGGGAACTTACCGAACCAGGCTGCGACGATACCTTGACACGTCTAACCCTGGCGTTAGATGTCATGGGGGGAGATTTCGGCCCTTCCGTGACAGTGCCTGCAGCATTGCAGGCACTGAATTCTAATTCGCAACTCACTCTTCTTTTAGTCGGTAATCCCGACACAATCACGCCATTACTTGCAAAAGCTGACTTTGAACAACGTTCGCGTCTGCAGATTATTCCTGCGCAGTCAGTTATTGCCAGTGATGCCCGGCCCTCTCAGGCTATTCGTAATAGCCGTGGAAGTTCTATGCGCATCGCGCTGGAGCTGGTGAAAGAAGGGCGCGCTCAGGCCTGCGTCAGTGCGGGAAATACCGGCGCGCTGATGGGGCTGTCGAAATTATTGCTCAAGCCTATTGAGGGCATTGAGCGCCCGGCGCTGGTGACGGTGTTACCGCATCAACAGAAGGGTAAGACGGTGGTGCTCGACCTGGGCGCTAACGTCGACTGTGATAGTACAATGCTGGCTCAGTTTGCCGTAATGGGTTCGGTGCTGGCAGAAGAAGTGGTCGGGATTAATACCCCCCGTGTTGCGTTACTGAACATTGGTGAAGAAGAGACCAAAGGCCTGGACAGCATTCGCGATGCGGCTGAATTGCTCAAACAGGTTCCCTCCATCAACTATATTGGTTATCTCGAAGCCAATGAGTTGTTGACGGGTAAAACGGATGTTCTGGTGTGCGATGGTTTCACCGGAAACGTCACGTTGAAGACCATGGAAGGGGTGGTGCGTATGTTTCTTTCTCTGCTGAAATCGCAGGGAGAAGGCAAAAAAAGCGCCTGGTGGTTGATTTTATTAAAGCGTTGGTTACAAAAAAGCCTGACGCGGCGATTCAGTCACCTCAACCCCGACCAGTATAATGGCGCCTGTCTGTTAGGATTGCGCGGCATCGTGATTAAGAGTCATGGCGCCGCCAATCAGCGAGCATTTGCTGTCGCGATTGAACAGGCAGTGCAGGCGGTGCAGCGACAAGTCCCTCAGCGGATTGCCGCTCGCCTGGAATCTGTATTAGCTAAAAGTGACTGAGCGTACATGTATACGAAGATTTTAGGTACCGGCAGCTACCTGCCAAAACAAGTGCGTACCAACGCCGATCTGGAAAAAATGGTAGATACGTCTGACGAGTGGATTGTCACGCGCACAGGTATCCGTGAACGTCGTATTGCCGCGCCAGACGAAACCGTGTCGACCATGGGTTACGAAGCCGCACAGCGTGCTATCGAGATGGCGGGCATTGATAAAGAACAGATTGGTTTGATCGTGGTCGCCACGACGTCTGCCACACACGCTTTCCCAAGCGCGGCGTGCCAGGTGCAAAATATGCTCGGCATTAAGGGCTGTCCGGCGTTTGACGTCGCTGCCGCGTGCGCAGGTTTTACCTATGCACTGAGCGTTGCCGATCAGTATGTTAAGTCCGGTGCCGTCAAATATGCGCTGGTGATCGGTGCTGACGTGCTGGCGCGTACCTGCGATCCGACCGATCGCGGAACGATCATTATTTTTGGTGATGGTGCAGGTGCGGTGCTGCTGGGCCAGTCCGAAGAGCCGGGCATTATCTCCACGCATCTGCATGCTGACGGAAGCTACGGTGAGCTGCTGACACTGCCTAACGCCGATCGCGTTAATCCAGACAATGCCATTTACCTGACCATGGCAGGTAATGAGGTGTTCAAGGTGGCGGTGACTGAGCTTGCGCACATTGTTGATGAGACGCTGGAAGCCAATAACCTGGAACGCACTGCACTCGACTGGCTGGTGCCGCACCAGGCGAACCTGCGTATCATCAGCGCGACCGCGAAAAAGCTGGGCATGTCGATGGATAACGTCGTGGTGACGCTGGATCGCCACGGCAACACCTCTGCGGCGTCAGTACCGTGCGCATTTGACGAAGCGGTACGCGACGGGCGAATCAAACGGGGCCAGTTGGTCTTGCTTGAAGCCTTCGGTGGCGGGTTCACCTGGGGTTCCGCGCTGGTTCGTTTCTAGGATAAGGAATAAAAAATGACGCAATTTGCTTTTGTGTTCCCGGGGCAGGGCTCTCAAACCGTTGGGATGTTGTCTGAAATGGCAGCAAACTATCCGGTAATTGAAGAGACTTTCCGTGAAGCTTCCGATGCACTGGGTTATGATTTGTGGGCGCTGACCCAGCAGGGGCCGGCCGAAGAACTGAACAAAACCTGGCAGACCCAGCCAGCACTGCTGACCGCGTCCGTTGCGTTGTGGCGTGTCTGGCAGCAGCAGGGTGGTAAAGCGCCAGCGCTGCTCGCGGGCCATAGCCTGGGTGAATACTCTGCGCTGGTCTGTGCCGGTGTGATCGCGTTTGCTGACGCGGTACGTCTGGTGGAACTGCGCGGAAAATTCATGCAGGAAGCGGTGCCAGAAGGCACGGGCGGTATGTCTGCCATCATCGGTCTGGATGATGCCGCGATTGCAAAAGCGTGCGAAGAATCCGCTGAAGGCCAGGTGGTTTCTCCGGTTAACTTCAACTCGCCGGGCCAGGTCGTTATCGCCGGTCATAAAGAAGCGGTTGAACGTGCTGGTGCGGCCTGTAAAGCGGCGGGTGCCAAACGTGCGCTGCCGCTGCCTGTTAGCGTGCCGTCACACTGTGCGCTGATGAAACCTGCTGCCGAAAAACTGGCGGTCGAGCTGGAAAAAATTACGTTTAACGCACCGACGATTTCCGTTGTGAATAACGTCGACGTGAAATGCGAAACTTCGCCGGAAGCTATCCGTGACGCGCTGGTTCGCCAGCTCTACAGCCCGGTACAGTGGACCAAAACCGTTGAGTTTATGGCAGCGGAGGGCGTTGAGCATCTGTATGAAGTTGGCCCAGGGAAAGTCCTCACCGGTCTGACTAAACGTATTGTTGACACCCTGACTGCCTCGGCGATTAACGAGCCGGAAGCGATGTCAGCGGCACTCTCGCAATAAAAGAGGAATACCATGAGTTTTGAAGGAAAAATCGCCCTGGTGACTGGGGCTAGCCGCGGTATCGGGCGTGCGATTGCTGAAACACTGGTTGCGCGCGGCGCGAAGGTGATTGGTACAGCAACCAGCGAGAATGGTGCGAAGAGTATCAGCGAATATCTGGGTGCGAACGGTAAAGGTCTGGTACTGAATGTGACCGAGCCTGCATCTATCGAATCTGTTCTGGAAAATATTCGCGCAGAGTTTGGCGAAGTGGATATTCTGGTAAACAATGCCGGGATCACCCGTGATAACCTGTTAATGCGAATGAAAGACGACGAGTGGAACGATATCATCGAAACCAACCTGTCATCTGTATTCCGTCTGTCAAAAGCGGTAATGCGCGCTATGATGAAAAAGCGTCATGGTCGTATTATCACTGTCGGTTCTGTGGTTGGTACCATGGGAAATGCTGGTCAGGCTAACTACGCTGCGGCGAAAGCAGGTCTGATTGGTTTCAGTAAGTCGCTGGCGCGTGAAGTCGCGTCCCGCGGTATTACTGTAAACGTTGTTGCTCCGGGCTTTATTGAAACGGACATGACGCGTGCGCTGACTGATGAGCAGCGTGCGGGTACGCTGGCAGCTGTTCCTGCGGGCCGCTTAGGCGACCCGAAAGAAATTGCCAGTGCGGTTGCATTTTTAGCCTCTGACGAAGCGGGTTACATCACTGGTGAGACCCTCCACGTCAACGGCGGGATGTATATGGTTTAACCACGATAAAAAAATTTGCGTTATTTGGGTAAAAGGCCTCAAAATAACGTAAAATCGTGGTACGAACTGCCGGGATTTAGTTGCAAATTTTTCAACATTTTATACACTACGAAAACCATCGCGAAAGCGAGTTTTGATAGGAAATTTAAGAGTATGAGCACTATCGAAGAACGCGTTAAGAAAATTATCGGCGAACAGCTGGGCGTTAAGCAGGAAGAAGTTGTGAACTCCGCTTCCTTCGTTGAAGACCTGGGCGCAGATTCTCTTGACACCGTTGAGCTGGTAATGGCTCTGGAAGAAGAGTTTGATACTGAGATTCCGGACGAAGAAGCTGAGAAGATCACCACCGTTCAGGCTGCCATTGATTACATCAACGGTCACCAGGCGTAAGTGAACATCTCCAGGCGGTCATTCGACCGCCTGAGTTTTATCTTTTTTAGTCCCACGAATCTCTTTTTTTATCCCTCCCTGGAGGACAAACGTGTCTAAGCGTCGTGTAGTTGTGACCGGACTTGGCATGTTGTCTCCTGTCGGCAATACCGTAGAGTCCACCTGGAAAGCTCTCCTTGCCGGTCAGAGCGGCATCAGCCTAATCGACCATTTCGATACTAGCGCCTATGCAACGAAATTTGCTGGCTTAGTAAAGGATTTTAACTGTGAAGAGATCATCTCGCGCAAAGAACAGCGCAAGATGGATGCCTTCATTCAATATGGAATTGTCGCTGGCGTTCAGGCCATGCAGGATTCTGGCCTTGAGATTACGGAAGAGAACGCAACCCGTATCGGCGCCGCTATCGGCTCCGGGATTGGCGGTCTTGGCCTGATTGAGGAAAACCATACATCTCTGATGAATGGCGGACCGCGTAAAATCAGCCCGTTCTTCGTTCCGTCCACGATTGTTAATATGGTGGCGGGTCACCTGACCATCATGTTCGGCCTGCGTGGGCCAAGCATCTCTATTGCGACCGCATGTACGTCTGGCGTGCATAACATCGGCCAGGCCGCGCGCATTATTGCGTACGGCGATGCAGATGCTATGGTGGCGGGCGGCGCTGAAAAAGCCAGTACCCCGCTCGGCGTGGGTGGCTTCGGTGCCGCGCGTGCGCTGTCTACCCGCAACGATAATCCTCAGGCGGCAAGCCGTCCGTGGGATAAAGACCGTGACGGTTTCGTGCTGGGCGACGGTGCAGGTATGCTCGTGCTGGAAGAGTACGAACACGCGAAAAAACGTGGTGCGAAAATTTATGCTGAAGTCGTTGGCTTTGGTATGAGTAGCGACGCTTACCATATGACGTCTCCTCCGGAGAACGGCGCGGGTGCTGCGCTGGCGATGGAAAACGCAATCCGTGATGCGGGTATTACTCCAGCTCAGATTGGCTACGTTAACGCGCACGGGACGTCAACACCAGCAGGTGATAAAGCAGAAGCGCAGGCGGTTAAGTCTATCTTCGGCGAGTCTGCCAGCCGCGTACTGGTGAGTTCTACCAAATCCATGACCGGTCACCTGTTGGGTGCGGCGGGTGCAGTAGAATCTATCTACTCTATCCTTGCGCTGCGCGATCAGGCTGTTCCGCCAACCATCAACCTGGATAACCCGGATGAAGGTTGCGACCTGGACTTCGTTCCTCATGAAGCGCGCCAGGTTAGTGG
The DNA here is from genome assembly GCF_026319105.1 of Enterobacter sp. HSTU-ASh6. Taxonomy (NCBI): domain Bacteria; kingdom Pseudomonadati; phylum Pseudomonadota; class Gammaproteobacteria; order Enterobacterales; family Enterobacteriaceae; genus Enterobacter; species Enterobacter sp. HSTU-ASh6. Next base: position 62,261 of record NZ_WSPD01000012.1, read on the forward strand.
TATGGAGTACACCCTGTGTAACTCCTTTGGCTTCGGCGGTACGAATGGTTCTCTGATCTTCAAAAAGATCTGATCCAGACTCTCGATAGCCCTAAAAAAGGTCCGCTTGCCGGACCTTTTTTATTAAGGCTAATCTTCTTGTCGGCTGCATAACATCCTGCCAGACTAAACGCCCACGCATAAGGAGCCACCATGTTTTTAATCAATGGCCTTGAGCAGGACACGCTGCCTGCCAGCGACAGGGCGACGCAGTTTGGTGATGGTTGCTTTACCACGGCGCGCATTGCCGATGGTGACGTATGCCTGCTTGATGCCCACCTTCGTCGTCTGCAAACGGCCTGCGAAACGTTACTGATCCCCTTTACGCAGTGGGATACATTGTGTCAGGAAATGTGCCAGCTGGCATCCGGGAAGCAGAGCGGCGTACTTAAAGTTATCATCAGCCGTGGCAGTGGTGGCCGGGGGTACAGTGCCGCGTCGTGCCTTAACCCAACGCGTATCCTCTCCACGTCTGCTTATCCCGTGCATTACGCTCGCTGGCGAGAAGAGGGCGTCACCCTGACGTTGAGTCCCCTGCGGCTGGGACGAAACGCCATGCTCGCCGGCATTAAGCATCTCAATCGCCTGGAGCAGGTGTTGATTCGTACTCATCTTGAGCAGACGGACGCCGATGAGGCGCTGGTTCTTGACAGCGAAGGCGTCATTACGGAATGCTGTGCGGCTAATTTATTCTGGCGGCAGGGGAATGATGTTTTCACGCCGTCACTGGAACAGGCGGGGGTGAACGGTATTATGCGTCAGTTTTGTTTGCAGCAGCTGGCACACTCCGGCTTTCGCGTTGTCGAAGTGAGCGCAGGCGAAGCAGCGCTACAGACCGCAGATGAAGTCATCATATGTAATGCGCTGATGCCTGTTGTACCGGTCCGTGCGTATGGCCAACACCGCTGGGTCTCGCGCGAGCTGTTTCAGTTTCTAGCCCCGATATGTGAGCAAACCAGATAGTCATGAAAAAAATGTTGCGCTTTGTCCTTCTCCTGATCGTTGCGCTGGGTATCGCTGGCGGAGCAGGCGTGTGGAAAGTTCGCCAGCTGGCGAACAGTAAAATCCTGATTAAAGACGAGACAATCTTCACCCTGAAAGCGGGGACGGGCCGCCAGGCGCTTGGGGAACAGCTCTATAGCGACAAGATTATCAATCGTCCGCGCGTTTTCCAGTGGCTATTACGCGTGGAGCCTGACCTGTCTCATTTCAAAGCCGGTACCTATCGCTTCACGCCGGGAATGACCGTCAGGGAGATGATGCAGTTGCTGGAAAGCGGTAAAGAAGCGCAGTTCCCCCTGCGGTTTGTGGAGGGGATGCGCCTGAGCGATTACCTCAAACAACTGCGCGACGCGCCGTATATCAAACACACGTTAAAAGACGATCGCTATCAGACGGTGGCCGAGGCGCTGAAATTAGAGCATCCGGAATGGGTGGAAGGCTGGTTCTGGCCAGACACCTGGATGTATACCGCCGGTACAACCGACGTGGCGATTCTGAAGCGGGCGCATAAAAAAATGGTCGCAGCGGTCGATGCCGCCTGGGAAGGGCGAATGGAAGGGCTGCCTTACAACGATCGGAACCAGTTTGTAACGATGGCGTCAATCATTGAAAAGGAGACGGCCGTCGCCGCTGAGCGGGATCGGGTGGCGTCTGTCTTTATCAACCGTCTGCGTATCGGCATGCGTCTGCAAACCGACCCTACCGTTATCTACGGCATGGGTGAGAGTTATACCGGCAAAATTTCCAGAAAAGATCTCGAGACACCCACGGCGTATAATACGTATGTGATTAGTGGTTTACCGCCTGGCCCGATTGCCACGCCGAGCGAGGCGTCGCTCAGGGCAGCCGCGCACCCGGCTAAAACACCGTATCTCTATTTTGTGGCGGATGGAAAAGGGGGGCACACCTTTAACACCAACCTTGCCAGTCATAATCGTTCCGTCCAGGACTATCTGAAGGCACTTAAGGAAAAAAATGCGCAGTAAATACATTGTCATTGAGGGACTCGAAGGGGCAGGTAAAACCACTGCCCGCAACGTGGTGGTGGATACGCTCAAGACGCTTGGCGTGACGGACATGGTATTTACCCGTGAGCCGGGTGGTACGCTGCTGGCCGAGAAGCTGCGCAGCCTGGTACTGGACATTAAATCCGTTGGCGACGAAGTTATCACTGACAAAGCGGAAGTGCTGATGTTCTACGCGGCGCGCGTACAGCTGGTTGAGACGGTGATTAAGCCCGCGCTGGCCGAGGGTAAGTGGGTTATTGGCGATCGCCACGATCTGTCTACTCAGGCGTATCAGGGCGGGGGACGCGGTATTGACCAGACAATGCTGGCAACGCTGCGTAATGCCGTATTGGGTGATTTTCGCCCCGACCTGACCCTCTATCTGGACGTTACGCCGGAAGTGGGGCTCAAACGCGCGCGCGCGCGCGGCGAGCTGGACCGCATTGAACAAGAGTCCTTTGATTTCTTTAACCGCACCCGTGCACGCTATCTTGAGCTGGCGGAACAGGACAGCGCTATTCGTACCATCGATGCGACGCAGTCGCTGGATGACGTCACGCGCGATATTCAGCAGACCGTTACACAGTGGGTACAGGAGCAGCAGGCATGAAATGGTATCCATGGTTGCGTCCGCACTTTGAACAGCTGATCGGCAGCTATCAGGCGGGGCGGGGGCATCATGCGTTACTGATTCAGGCATTGCCAGGGATGGGGGATGAGGCGCTAATTTATGCCATCACCCGTTTTCTGATGTGTCAGCAGCCGGAAGGGCACAAAAGCTGCGGCAAGTGCCGTGGATGTCAGCTGATGCAGGCGGGCACACATCCTGACTACTACACGCTTGAGCCTGAGAAGGGCAAGAGCGCACTGGGTATTGATGCCGTGCGTGAAGTCAGTGAAAAATTGTACGAACACGCGCGTCTGGGCGGCGCTAAAGTCGTCTGGCTTAAAGACGCCACCCAGCTGACCGAGGCGGCGGCTAATGCGCTGCTTAAGACCCTTGAAGAGCCGCCGGAAAAAACATGGTTTTTCCTCTCGTGCCGCGATCCGGGACGATTGCTGGCGACGTTGCGCAGCCGCTGCCGTCTTCATCACCTCGCGGTGCCTCAGGAATCATGGGCGCTGAGCTGGCTGGAGCGAGAAGTGACAACGTCACCTGAAAGTGCGCTGTCCGCCTTGCGCCTGAGCAGCGGAGCTCCGGCGGCGGCACTGGCCATACTGCAGCCGGACGTCTGGTCACAGCGCGAAGCGCTCTGCCGGGCCGTCGAGTCTTCGCTTCACAGCGGTGACTGGCTAAGCGTATTGCCGGTGCTCAACAGCGACCAGGCCGCCGAGCGTCTGCACTGGCTGGCTGCCTTACTGCTGGATGCGCTAAAAATCCAGCAAGGGGCAACGCTGCTGACCAACCCGGATGCATGGACACTGGTGAATACGCTGGCGAACCGCCTCTCTGGTGCGGTTCTTCACGCGATGCTCCATGACATTTGTCAGAGTCGTGAACAGCTTTTAACCGTTACTGGGCTTAATCGCGAGCTTTTACTGACCGACCAGTTACTGCGCATTGAACATTACCTGCAACCCGGCGTCACACCGCCTGTTTCCCATCTCTGAGAGAGACATTATGTTTTTAGTCGACTCACACTGCCATCTTGATGGCCTGGATTATCAATCCCTGCATAAAAACGTGGATGACGTGCTGGCGAAAGCCGCGGCCCGCGATGTGAAATTTTGCCTTGCGGTGGCGACGACGCTGCCGGGTTATCGCACGATGCGCGAGCTGGTAGGCGTTCGCGATAACGTGGTGTTTTCCTGCGGCGCTCATCCGTTGAATCAGGATGAGGCGTATGACGTCGAGGATCTGCGCCGACTGGCCGCGGAAGAGGGCGTGGTGGCGATGGGTGAGACCGGGCTGGACTATTTTTACACGCCGGAAACGAAACCGCGCCAGCAGGAGTCTTTCCGCCATCATATCCGCATCGGCCGCGAGCTTAACAAACCGGTTATTGTGCATACCCGCGATGCGCGTGCCGATACGCTGGCGATCCTGCGGGAAGAAAACGTGACGGATTGCGGGGGCGTACTACACTGTTTCACAGAAGACAGAGAAACGGCGGGTAAACTGCTTGATTTGGGGTTTTATATTTCGTTTTCCGGGATCGTCACGTTCCGTAACGCTGAGCAACTTCGTGATGCTGCGCGTTATGTTCCGCTCGATCGCATTCTGGTGGAAACAGACTCTCCTTATCTGGCACCGGTACCGCATCGCGGTAAAGAGAACCAACCGGCGATGACGAGAGATGTTGCGGAGTACATGGCCGTGCTTAAAGGTGTCAGTATTGAAGAGCTGGCTCGCGTCACCACGGAAAACTTCTCTACGCTGTTCCATATCGACCCCGCCCGCCTGCAATCTGTCTGATACACCTGTTTTTTTTAGGCTCGTAATTAATAAATAAAACGAGTAAAGTTCACCGCCTCATTTGGGGCGGTGAGGGTGTTTTTAGACACATCCGGACATGCTTTTTGTAAATAACTGAAAGTTTTTCGACCGCCTTAAGCTGAAACGTGATAGCCGTCAAACAAACTCAGAGGGAATTATTTTACTCTGTGTAATAAATAAAGGGCGCTTAGATGTCCTGTCCACGGCACGGTACTCCCCCCGGGCCAATGCGTGAAAGCGTAAAAAAAGCACAAATACTCAGGAGCACTCTCAATTATGTTTAAGAATGCATTTGCTAACCTGCAAAAGGTCGGTAAATCGCTGATGCTGCCAGTATCCGTACTGCCTATCGCAGGTATCCTGCTGGGTGTCGGTTCTGCTAACTTCAGCTGGCTGCCAGCCGTAGTTTCCCACGTGATGGCCGAAGCAGGCGGTTCTGTCTTTGCTAACATGCCACTGATCTTCGCGATCGGTGTGGCTCTGGGCTTCACCAATAACGACGGCGTATCTGCGCTGGCTGCAGTGGTGGCTTACGGCATCATGGTGAAAACCATGGCTGTGGTTGCGCCGCTGGTTCTGCATTTACCGGCAGAAGAGATTGCCGCGAAACACCTGGCGGACACCGGTGTTCTGGGCGGTATCATCTCCGGTGCGATTGCAGCGTATATGTTTAACCGCTTCTATCGCATCAAGCTGCCTGAGTATCTGGGCTTCTTCGCGGGCAAGCGTTTCGTTCCGATCATTTCTGGTCTGGCAGCGATTTTCACTGGCGTGATCCTGTCCTTCATCTGGCCACCAATCGGTTCCGCTATCCAGACCTTCTCTCAGTGGGCTGCTTACCAGAACCCGGTTGTGGCGTTTGGTATCTACGGCTTCATCGAGCGTTGCCTGGTGCCATTCGGTCTGCACCACATCTGGAACGTTCCATTCCAGATGCAGATTGGTGAATTCACCAATGCCGCAGGCCAGGTGTTCCACGGCGATATCCCACGTTACATGGCGGGCGACCCAACTGCAGGTAAACTGTCTGGTGGCTTCCTGTTCAAAATGTACGGCCTGCCAGCAGCGGCAATCGCTATCTGGCACTCTGCTAAACCAGAGAACCGTGCAAAAGTGGGCGGTATCATGATCTCCGCAGCGCTGACCTCGTTCCTGACCGGTATCACCGAGCCGATCGAGTTCTCCTTCATGTTCGTTGCGCCGATCCTGTACGTGATTCACGCGATTCTGGCAGGTCTGGCATTCCCAATCTGTATCCTGCTGGGTATGCGTGACGGTACGTCCTTCTCTCACGGTCTGATCGACTTCATCGTTCTGTCCGGTAACAGCAGCAAACTGTGGCTGTTCCCAATCGTGGGTGCGTGCTACGCCGTTGTGTACTACACCATCTTCCGCGTGCTGATCAAAGCACTGGACCTGAAAACCCCAGGCCGTGAAGATGCGACAGAAGACAGCAAAGCGGGTGCAACCAGCGAAATGGCTCCGGCACTGGTTGCCGCGTTCGGCGGTAAAGAGAACATCACTAACCTGGACGCGTGCATCACTCGTCTGCGTGTGAGCGTGGCCGACGTCGCGAAAGTAGACCAACCGGGTCTGAAAAAACTGGGCGCAGCCGGTGTGGTTGTTGCAGGTTCCGGTGTACAGGCAATCTTCGGTACCAAATCCGATAACCTGAAAACCGAAATGGATGAGTACATCCGCAACAGCTAAGTTGTGACCTGGGGAGACTAAGGCAGCCGAATGGCTGCCTTTTTTATTTCTGTCTTAAAAAAACGCACCCGCATGCTTTAACGGTCACTCTTCGTTCAGCTGATGAACATTCAGGAAAGAAATCGGGGGAGGAGGTTGAAAGGACAGGAGAAACTCGCTCATACTCTTGAATTGTGTCACGCACTCAATCAGAGCGTGTGTTAACAGCGATTGCTCGCGCCAGATTAAACAAAAAAGGAAAAGGTCATGGCTGAAGAAACGATTTTCAGTAAAATTATCCGTCGCGAAATTCCGTCGGATATCGTCTATCAGGATGAACTGGTGACGGCTTTCCGGGACATTTCCCCTCAGGCACCGACGCACATCCTTATCATTCCTAATATTCTGATTCCGACCGTAAACGACGTAAAAACCGAGCACGAAGTGGCGTTAGGTCGTATGCTGACGGTGGCCGCGAAAATCGCTGAACAGGAAGGCATTGCTGAAGACGGTTATCGACTGATCATGAACTGCAACCGTCATGGCGGCCAGGAAGTTTATCATATTCATATGCATCTGCTGGGTGGACGTCCTCTGGGGCCGATGCTGGCACATAAAGGTCTTTGACATGTTTAAAGGGCGTATTGCAGCGCTGATAATGACGATGACGATCGTGGGGTGCAGTTCGCGCCCGGCGATCCCCGTGAATGATGAGCAGACGCTGGTGATGGAATCCTCTGTGCTTGCTGCGGGCATTACCGCGCAACAACCCGCGCTGACCATCAGTGAAATCAACTCGTCTGCCTCCTCTACGCTCTTTAATGAAAGACATGAACCAGTAACGGTTCACTACCGTTTTTTCTGGTATGACGCAAGAGGTCTTGAAATGCACCCGCTGGAGGCGGCGCGCAGCGTTACCCTTCCGGCAAGGTCGTCGGTAACGCTCTATGGCAGCGCCAACTATCTGGGTGCGCATAAAGTGAGACTTTATCTTTATCTCTGAGGGGTGAACCTTGATTAAAAATGTGAGCCGTTATGCGCTCGTGACCGCTTTTGCCCTGTTCCTGGCAGGGTGTGTGACCCGTACTGAACAGCCGGCGCCTGTGGAAGAGGCTAAACCGGGCACGGAACAGCCAACGCAGCCAACGCAGCCGCAGCCAACCGTGCCGTCTGTACCGTCTATTCCGGCGCAGCCGGGGCCAATTGAACATCCTGACCAGACGTCGCAGCCCACGCCGCGCGTGCGCCATTACGACTGGAACGGGGCAATGCAGCCGATGGTGGGCAAAATGCTGCAGGCACAGGGTGTGACCGCAGGTAGCGTGTTGCTGGTCGATAGCGTGAACAACCGTACCAACGGTTCTCTGAACGCGGGCGAAGCGACGGAAACCCTGCGCAATGCGCTGGCAAACAACGGTAAGTTTACGCTGGTTTCCGCCCAGCAGCTCGCGGTAGCCAAACAGCAGCTTGGCCTGTCGCCACAGGACAGCCTCGGCACACGTAGCAAGGCGATCGGTATTGCCCGTAACGTGGGCGCACAGTATGTGCTGTACTCTAACGCCACCGGCAACGTGAACACGCCAGCCCTGCAGATGCAGCTGATGCTGGTTCAGACAGGCGAAATCATCTGGTCAGGTAAAGGTGCGGTTACGCAACAATGACAGCACGCGTGACGAGATCCTGACACGCTATTTTCCGCAGTATCGCCTTATCGCGCCGCAGGCCCACTCCGGGCTTGGCGGCGCGAGTTGCATTATTGCGCAGGGTGAGCAACGCCTGGTCCTGCGGCAAAATCACGATCCTTTCGCGCCTGCCTCCCATTTTCGTCGTCAGTTTCGTGCCCTGAGACGTCTTCCGTCAGATCTGGTACCCGCTCCCCGTTTTTTCAGACAGGGATGGATGGCCGTTGAGTATCTGGAAGGCGAGGTTAAAAGCGCGCTGCCGGACACGCCGCAGCTTGCGGCGATGCTGTATCATTTGCACCGGCAACCCCGTCTGGGATGGCGAATCACGTTATTTCCCTTGCTCGAACATTACTGGCAGCAAGCCCTGCCGGAGAGACGCAGCCCGGCGTGGCTGGCACAGCTCAAACGGCTGCGTAAAACGGGCGAGCCACAGCCGATTCGGCTCTCGCCGTTGCACATGGATGTTCATCCCGGAAATATTGTGCATACACCGGCGGGGATCCGGCTGATCGACTGGGAATATGCCGGAGATGGCGATGTGGCGCTGGAGCTGGCGGCGGTCTGGACGGAAAGCGACGCCGCGCGGCAGGCGCTCATCAGGGACTACGCCAGGCTGGCACAGATTGACGTCGACGCGCTGAAGCGTCAGGTCAGACGCTGGCGACCCTGGGTCGTCATATTAATGGCCGGCTGGTTTGAAATGCGCTACCAGCAGTCCAGAGACAAACATTTTATTGCGCTGGCAGACAATGCCTGGCGTCAGTTACAAACTAAAGGATAAGAGAGGTGGATGTGGGTCCAGTCATGTTGGATGTAGAAGGGTTTGAGCTGGATGCGGAGGAGCGTGAAATTCTGGCGCATCCGCTGGTGGGGGGCCTGATCCTGTTTACCCGCAACTATCACGATCCGGCTCAGTTGCGTGAGCTGGTGCGTCAGATCCGCGCCGCATCGCGCAACCATCTGGTGGTGGCCGTGGATCAGGAAGGCGGACGCGTGCAGCGTTTTCGCGAAGGATTTACCCGTCTGCCGGCGGCCCAGTCTTTTGCCGCACTGCTCGGTACGGAAGAGGGCGGGAAACTGGCGCAGGAGGCCGGCTGGCTGATGGCCAGCGAGATGATTGCCATGGATATCGACATCAGTTTTGCCCCGGTACTGGACGTGGGGCATATCAGCGCCGCCATTGGCGAGCGTTCATACCATGAAGATCCGCGTGTTGCGCTGGCAATGGCAACCCGCTTCATCGACGGCATGCACGCTGCAGGGATGAAAACCACCGGGAAACACTTCCCGGGGCATGGGGCGGTAACGGCGGATTCCCACAAAGAGACCCCGCGCGATCCGCGCCCGGAAGCGGAAATTCGCGCCAAAGACATGTCGGTGTTCCGCTCGCTTATCACCGATAACAAGCTGGACGCCATCATGCCGGCGCATGTGATTTACAGCGACGTAGATCCGCGTCCTGCCAGCGGCTCTCCGCACTGGCTGAAAACCGTTTTGCGCCAGGAGCTGGGCTTCAATGGTGTGATCTTCTCTGACGATTTATCGATGGAAGGGGCGGCGATCATGGGCAGCTATGCTGAACGCGGTCAGGCCTCGCTGGATGCAGGTTGCGATATGATCCTGGTCTGCAATAATCGTAAAGGTGCGGTTAGCGTGCTGGATAACCTGTCGCCGATCAATGCAGAGCGTGTTACACAATTGTATCATAAAGGTTCATTTAGCCGTCAGGAGCTGATGGATTCGGCGCGCTGGAAGACGGTCAACGCCCGGCTTGAAGACCTGAACGAGCGCTGGCAGGCACATAAAGCCAGCCTGTAAACCCTCCCGGAAGGCGTAGCATGGTGAGAAGACGATGATCATCTATTTACACGGTTTTGACTCAAACAGTCCTGGTAATCATGAGAAGGTGCTGCAGCTGCAGTTTATCGATCCGGATGTACGGTTGATCAGCTACAGCACGCGCCATCCGAAGCATGATATGCAGCATCTGCTTAAAGAAGTGGACAAGATGCTGCAGCTTAACGTCGACGATCGTCCGTTGATCTGTGGCGTAGGGCTGGGCGGCTACTGGGCAGAGCGGATTGGCTTCCTGTGCGACATCCGCCAGGTGGTATTTAATCCTAACCTTTTCCCGAACGAGAACATGGAAGGCAAGATTGACCGCCCGGAAGAGTATGTCGATATTGCGACCAAGTGCGTCAGCAATTTTCGGGAGAAAAACCGTGACCGCTGCCTGGTGATCCTGTCGCGTAACGATGAGGCACTCAACAGCCACCGGGCTGCAGAACTGCTGCATCATTACTATGAGATCGTCTGGGACGAAGAACAGACCCACAAGTTTAAGAACATCTCTCCGCACCTGCAGCGTATCAAAGCGTTTAAAACGCTGGGTTAAGCCCTGTCAGCAGATCCAGAAGCCCGGATGCGAAAGCGTACCGGGCTTTCTTTTTGACCAGAATTGTCTACTTTTAAGCCATCAAAACTTGATGCATATCAATTTTGGTATGACCAATGCGCCTGACGTGTTATTCTCAATTCACCTGAATGGTTTCAGTGCTGTAACCTGTTGTTAATTAAGGGTTATTTTTATAACTTTTAATTAACAATTGGTTAATAATTTGAGGGGGTCACGTTGACTACGCCATTGAAAAAGATAGTGATTGTAGGCGGTGGTGCTGGCGGGCTGGAGCTGGCGACACAGCTGGGCAAGAAACTGGGTCGCGGTAAAAAAGCCAAAATTACGCTGGTGGATCGTAACCACAGTCACCTGTGGAAACCGTTGCTGCACGAAGTGGCGACCGGCTCTCTGGATGAGGGTGTGGACGCACTGAGCTATCTGGCACACGCGCGCAACCATCACTTCCAGTTCCAGCTGGGATCGGTGGTGGACATCAACCGTGAAAGCAAAACCATTACTCTGGCAGAACTGCGCGATGAAAAAGGGGAGCTGCTGGTCCCGGAGCGCAAGCTGGCGTATGACACGCTGGTTATGGCGCTGGGCAGTACCTCTAACGATTTCAACACGCCTGGCGTGAAAGAGCACTGTATCTTCCTTGATAACCCGCACCAGGCGCGTCGTTTCCATCAGGAAATGCTGAACCTGTTCCTGAAGTACACCAGTAATCTGGGGGCGAACGGCAAGGTGAATATCGCCATTGTCGGCGGCGGTGCGACGGGCGTTGAGCTGTCTGCTGAGCTGCACAATGCGGTGAAGCAGCTGCACAGCTACGGCTATAAAGGGTTAACCAACGAAGCGCTGAACGTGACGCTGGTTGAAGCGGGTGAACGCATTCTGCCTGCGCTGCCACCGCGTATTTCCGGCGCGGCGCACAATGAACTGACCAAACTGGGCGTGCGGGTGCTGACACAGACCATGGTGACCAGCGCTGACGAAGGCGGTCTGCACACCAAAGACGGCGAGTACATCAAAGCGGATCTGATGGTCTGGGCGGCAGGTATCAAAGCCCCTGACTTCATGAAAGATATTGGTGGCCTGGAAACGAACCGCATTAACCAGCTGGTGACGGAGCCAACGCTGCAAACCACCCGCGACCCTGACATCTTTGCTATTGGCGACTGCGCTTCCTGCGCGCGTCCTGAAGGTGGCTTCGTGCCGCCGCGTGCTCAGGCCGCTCACCAGATGGCAAGCCTGGTGCTGCACAACATCCTGGCGCAGACCAAAGGTAAGCCAATGAAAGCGTATGTCTATAAAGACCACGGTTCGCTGGTATCGCTGTCCAACTTCTCAACCGTCGGCAGCCTGATGGGTAACCTGATGCGTGGCTCGATGATGGTAGAAGGGCGCATTGCCCGCTTCGTTTATATCTCCCTGTACCGTATGCACCAGATTGCGCTGCACGGCTACTTCAAAACCGGACTGATGATGCTGGTGGGCCGCATCAACCGCGTGATCCGTCCGCGTCTCAAGCTGCACTAATCTTTCACTCCCTCCGGGCTCTCCGGAGGGAGTTTTTAGCATTTCATGCTGCAGATCACAGTTTGAGTGCTTAAGAGTTCTCCTAAATCGACGCTCCCCCCTCGTAATGCCGCTTTTTTGATCCTTTATCTGATTGGCGAGGTCGTGCCTCCATTGCAAAATTGTTACCAATAGCAACAAAGGAGGAAGTCCCGTGAATAAATCAATGTTGGCGGGTATAGGGATTGGTGTTGCGGCTGCGTTAGGTGTGGCTGCCGTTGCCAGTCTCAACGTATTAGATCGCGGCCCGCAGTATGCTCAGGTGGTTTCTGCTACGCCGATTAAAGAAACCGTGAAAACCCCTCGTCAGGAGTGCCGTAACGTCTCGGTAACTCACCGTCGTCCGGTACAGGATGAAAACCGTATTGCCGGTTCTGTTCTGGGAGCGGTAGCGGGTGGCGTGATTGGTCACCAGTTTGGCGGTGGTCGGGGCAGGGATGTGGCGACCGTGGTCGGCGCGCTGGGTGGTGGCTATGCCGGTAACCAGGTGCAGGGCGCGATGCAGGATAACGATACCTACACCACCACTCAGCAGCGCTGCAAAACCGTCTATGACAAGTCGGAGAAAATGCTGGGTTATGACGTGACGTATAAAATTGGCGATCAGCAGGGCAAAATCCGCATGGATAAAGATCCCGGCACGCAAATCCCACTGGATGGAAATGGCCAGCTGGTTTTGAATAACAAAGTGTAAAAAATAGATGTTCTCTGAATTTAGCTCCTCATGCGCTCAGGCTGAGGAGCTTTTTTTTTGCATCAGAGTTTGAGGAGCTCAGGCCACAGTCGCAGCGTGGTGTCGCTGATAGTCTGCAGTTTTTCCAGCGAGGCCCCTTCACGGGCGCTGATCGACATCCCCTGCAAAATACAGCTCAGGTATTGCGCCAGCACCTGAGGGTTACAGTGCGCCGGGATTTCACCGCGCTGCTGACGCTGAGCCAGAAACGCGCTGAGCGTCTCCTCCTGCATGGCGTGACGCGATTTCACCGTATTGGCGATCTCTTTTGACGACGCCGCAAGGGTGGCAGAGGTGTTAATCATAAAGCAGCCCGCAGGCGTGTCTTTACTGGTAAAACAGGTTGCGACGGCGGTGAAGTAATCCCGCAGAGCCTGTTCAACGCTTTTTTCTTCACAAAAAAGCTGGGCTTCGTGCTTGGCCGCAAAGCGCGAAATGTACCTGTCCAGCACAGCCCTGAACAGCCCCTCTTTATTGGTAAATTCAGCATACAGCGTCGGCGCTTTGGCTCCGGTGGCTTCCACCAGATCGGAAAGCGAGGTCGCTTCATACCCATGTTGCCAGAAGAGAGTCATGGCCTTATCAAGCGCTGCATCCCTGTCAAACACTTTTGGTCGGCCACGGCTTTTCTTCGCACAACTCGTGACATCGGTTGTCATGTGCCGTTGGTCCTCTGTTGGTTTGTTGAATAACTATTATAAAAATAAACGCAAGCCACCACCAGCGCTGAATGCTTAAAAATAAATTAATCATATGCGTATGAAAATTAACGATTTTAAAAATAACTTAACGCTCATTATAAAATTATGTTGACGCGTGAGCTGGATCACATTTATGATTTACCTATCGATCGTTAACTAAATGGATAACGACCTCCAAATTCATCTGCAAAAGGTAAAGATCATGAAAAACGTAAAAACTCTCATCGCTGCCGCTGTTCTGAGCTCACTCTCTTTCGCCAGCTTTGCTGCTGTAGAAGTGCAATCCACCCCTGCCGATCAGCATAAAGTCGGGACTATCTCAGCATCTGCCGGGACTAACCTGGGTTCTCTGGAAGATCAGCTGGCGCAAAAAGCGGAAGAAATGGGTGCGAAATCTTTCCGTATCACCTCTGTGACCGGTCCTAACACTCTGCACGGCACAGCTGTTATCTACAAATAAGCTGGGCATAAACCCTCATTTATGCCACTGCAATAAAAAACGCCCTGCACATGTGCAGTAATGCCGATCGTTTAAGAACACTTCAACGATCCTGCCAGTAGGAGATAATCCGGGTTCAGCCCCTCTGAACCCGGATTTTTTTTCGTCTCAATACGATATGGACTTCGTTGTGGATGCTTTCCCGTCCGAACTGAATACCTTTTCCCGCTCGCTGCCGCTTCCTGCGAACCCGGAATACCGGGACGGATTTTATCCTCACAGACTGGTGGCAGATAAAATCCCGCTTACGGAAACTGCCGTATATTCTTATCAGGCGGCGAACCGGTTTACTATTTATTGCTGTTCGCCAGGGAAGACCGGTTTATATCAGGAAAAAGGGCCGAATAACCCTTCAGCGGCGGTTCCTGAATATCTGAGGATGCGTTCACAGGTAAAACGCATCGTCCATATAGTTGTTACCGTCTGAATTGTTATATACGGGGCGGGTATTATTCCTGGTCTTTTTTTATTTATGGTGTGAATATTTTTGTTTTATTTATCTTTAAACTGAATGATATTTATTTTGTAACATTCTGTGATGTGTTACGGAATGGAATTTTATTCAATGGTCTGTGGGCGTATTGTTTTTTAATAAACAGTCATTCTTTATCAGGGATATTTGACGATGACAGGACCGTCAGGCATTGTTCAGCAACAGGATACCTTAAACCGTTATTTACTGTATTTTCCCCGGAGCAAATCTGTTTTACCGGATGTTCACTCTTTTACCGGGGAAGAAAAACTCAGTAAGCCCTATCGTTACACCATCCGCTTTACCAGCCCGGCATCAAACATTGCAGTCAATGATGTCCTCAATCAGAGGGCGGAATTTATTCTGCGTGCCCCGAATCCGAAAGCTGGCTGGCACAATCAGGAGCCCTGGCTGCCGGTGCGCCAGATTAACGGAGTGATCACGTCGTTTGCCCGTCTGAAGTCATCCGCCGATGAAGCCCTTTATGAGTGTGTGCTGGAGCATGATCTGGCGCTGCTGGACCGGAATTACCGCTCGGCCGTATACATGAATGTAACCGTACCCGAGCTCGTCACTCAGCTGATGAAGGAGAGCAGGCAGTTTGAAGGCTACAACATTGATTTTGACCAGCTGAGTCGCAGCTATCCCCGAAGGGAAATGGTCATTCAGTGGAAGGAAACCGATCTCCAGTTTATCCGCCGTCTGCTGGCCGAGGCAGGGATCTGGTTCCGCTTTGAAAACCACGACAAGGTACAGGGGGAAACGGTGGTCATCTTTGGTGACGGTGGCCGCCGCTATGTATTCAGCGATAAGAAGCTGCCGTACGTTCGCCATTCCGGCATGACCAGCCATGAAGAATACATTACAGAGCTCGAAGAACAATACGACCTCATTCCCGAAAACGTGCTGGTGCGTACGTATAACTACCGCAATCCATCTTCGCCACAGGCGGATAAAACCATTTTCGATAATGATATTCCCGACGGGATAACCCGCGGCAAACAGTATCACTATGCCGATCATTATCTGGAGGACGGCGATTTTTACGGTGAAGAGGCGGAAACAGCCTCGTTCTGCGCACGCCTGCGCTATGAGCGCCTGCTGAACAAACAGAGTGTGCTGGGAGGGACAACCAGTGACCCGGCACTGTTGCCGGGTGTGATGTTCCACCCGACAGGGGATATTCCTGACGGGTTTAAACACGGTTTTCTTGTCACCACAATGACGCTTTCCGGCAGTCGCGCACAGCACTACCGCGCCATCCTGAAGGGGATCCCTTATCTGAACAGCTACAGCTA
Source organism: Enterobacter sp. HSTU-ASh6 (assembly GCF_026319105.1). Lineage (NCBI taxonomy): Bacteria > Pseudomonadati > Pseudomonadota > Gammaproteobacteria > Enterobacterales > Enterobacteriaceae > Enterobacter > Enterobacter sp. HSTU-ASh6. The sequence goes on from NZ_WSPD01000012.1 coordinate 77,799, forward strand.
TCGTCCGGAATATCTGCCGCGACCGGTGATTGCCGGTACGGTACCCGGTCGCGTGGCGGCCATCAATCGGGATCACACTTATGCCGGAGTCGATGCCCGGGGCCGATACCGCGTGAAGTTTGATTTTGACCTCGACGAGAAACGTGACGGTTTTGAAAGTGCGCTGATGCGTCTGGGCAGACCGTACGGCGGGGGTGTGTTTGGTTTTCATTTCCCGCTGCTGGACGGCACAGAAGTGGCTGTAGCCTTTGAAGGCGGCGATCCGGACCGGCCTTTTATTGCGCATGTCATGCATGACGGCAAACACCCTGATCTGGTTACAAACCGCAACGACACCCGCAACGTGATCCGCACTGCTGCTTCAAACAAAATCCGCCTGGAGGACCGCCGCGGTCAGGAGCATATCAAGATTTCCACGGAGTACGGCAAGGGGCAGGTCAGCGTCGGGCACCTGGTCGATGCCACGGGGAAAAAGCGCGGTGAAGGTGTTGAAGCACGTACCGATGACTGGATGGCGCTGCGTGCCGCCAAAGGGGTGCTCATTACCACAGAGGCCCAGCCACGCGCGCTGGGCCAGCAGCTGGATATGACGGCCGCCATTGCGCAGCTGGAAAAAGCATTGTCGCTGGCGATGACACTGCAACAAAGCGCACTGACAGCCGGGGCCAGTAATGTGGAAACCGATCAGCAAAGTCAACTGAACCAGACACTGACTAACCTTACCGGCGCAGGCCTGCTGACCTATGCCGACAAAGGTCAGGCGCACGTGACGCCGGACAGTCTGCAACTGTCTGCCGGGAAAGATGTGATTGTTACGGCGGGCCAGGATACCAGCGTAAACGTGGTGAAAAAGTTCTCGCTGGCCGTGGGGGAAAAACTCTCGATGTTTGTACGCAAGCTCGGTATTCAGATGGTTGCCGGGGCCGGGGATATCACGACGCAGGCCCAGCGCGGTGCCCTGCATATGCTCTCGCAGAATGATTTCACGATGGCGAGTACCGACGGGCAGCTGAACGGCAGCGCCAGACAGGGCATACAGCTGGTCTGTGGCGGTGGCGGAATACGCGTCAGTCCGGACGGGCTGGTCACCATCTTCTCGCCGACGGGAATCGAACTGAAAGGACCCAGTCTGAAGTATGACGGCCCGGAAAGCGCTCAGGTCACGGTCCCGCCGTTCAATCAGGGCGCATTTAAACTCCGCTACCAGCTGCACGCCGGAGACGACCCTGAGCAAATTCTCGCGAACCAAAAATTCCGGCTGACCAGTTCGGCCGGGAAAGTGCTTGAAGGCGTGACGGACAGCAACGGCCATTCAGCGTTACTCGATGCCGATGACCTGGATACCTATAAAATGGAGTTACTGTAATGACGGAAGCCAGACAAAGCCCGTATGCCCCACGGGTCATATCAGAAGGGGATATCCCGGTACACAAAGATTTGGGGGAAGTGGCTCAGACCCGTCGCGTTGGCGTGCCGCGTCCGATGCCGGGGATCGTGATTCTGGTCCACGGGGTGAATGACGTGGGTGAGGCGTACCAGAATCAGGAGAAGGGCATTCTTGCGGGCCTGAGTAAGCGTCTTAATCGTCAGGATTTTTACGCGCATGAGTGGGGGGAGTACAGAATCACCCATCCGGGACGATCGCCCGTTATCCCGTTTTACTGGGGGTACAAGCCGGTCACTCATGCAGATTACGTTGCAGACCAGAAGCGGTACCGGGAAGAGGTTTACAAGCTGGGAGACAATGCGCACCTGCCGTTTGATGCTTATCAGGAGAATGACGAGAAGAAAAAAGCAGCACTGGGTAACGACGGCAAAGGTGCGTTTAAATACCAGAACGACAACTTCAAAAACGCCCTCGATACAAATTTTGCCAAAGGTGGCGGGACGTTCGCCAACGCAACAACCAACATTCCCGATATGCTGGGGCCTGGAGCCGGAGGTATTGGCGTGGCAGCGGCGGGATTTGCATCACTGTATATGAACGACGGGGATTACACTCACCCCATTTATGAAAACCCGCACCGAATCTATCAGTTTTTTGCCGCGCAACGACTGGCGGATCTGATTCTGCAAATAAGAACGGAACCACAGACCACGAAGGATGTTATTAACGTGGTAGCGCACAGCCAGGGCACCATTATCACTATGCTGGCAAATATGCTGGTGAAGCAGGCGGGATATGACCCGGTTAACTGCGTGATACTGAACCATTCCCCTTATTCACTGGAGTCCCGCGTGGCTGAAAATATTCAGCCCGGATACCAACAGACGGATGCTGCCAGGCAGAAGACATTCAAAAATTTCTGTAGCCTGATGCATACGCAGTGGAAAGGGGGAGGGATATTAGACGAGGATGAATTACTGGCCCTTGAAGCCTCCTGTACGCTGCGCAAACCTTCTGATAATCCGTTGCGGGCTGATGATCGCTATGGACGTAACAATAACGGTAAAGTGTATAACTACTTCTGTCCAAATGATGGCGTTGTATCGCTGGAAAATGTACAGGGATTTGGCTGGCGTGGGATCCCTCAGAAAATTGCAGATGCCATTCCTAACCTGTTCCAGCGGGTTTTTTATCAGCACGGCGAAGTAGGAAAAGCACCTGACACTAAACCCTTTGAGTTGCCACAACGAAAAAAGGGGGATGCAAAATATGCGTTTCTCCCGAATGCCAGTTACCGCGCCCATGACGTAGTGGTAAACGGTGAAGAATTGCCGGAACCCTTTATTTTCAAACTACAGGGTCAGGATAACCATCCGGATAATGACCCTAAAACGAGTGACAAGCCGTATACGTATTATATCGACCCGGATAGCCCGGATGCCTGCATATCCTATTCAGCTAAAGCCAGTGCCATTAAGCGCACGGATTCTGCGATGTATATGCTTAACAGTTATCAGCGTATTAGCTGGAAGCCTGGACATGTTTTAACACCAGATGAGCTGAATGTGGAAAGCCATGACCGGGGGCATACCGTTATTCACGGAGAAGTTACGGGTTCTAAAGATTATCCTGTGCTGTCCATTACCTGGATGAAAACCCGTGAAGAACTTGAAAAAGAATGGAAAAAAGCTGACCCGGTAAGCTACAGCCAGCATTCGTCAATTGTTATGAGCGAGTTCGCGCCATCGCATGCGATGGCATTCGACCTTGCAATTGGTCAGTGTAAGTCGTTTGACTACAAAGCCGGTAAATTCTGGGAAAGCCTGTTGCATCGTGCCGACTGGCGTGATCCGCAGAATGGCTTCCCGGCCGCAAAAAAATATTACCAATCAGGCCAGTTACCAATATCACCAACAAAAGATTTTATGAATAAACCGGAGGATGTGCTGCCGAAGGGCGATTTTGGTGTGGAAAATGATTATGCCGGTGTTCGGCCTCGCTCGCGTAATCTGATGGATATTGAGACGGGAAATGTCAGGCCTGGAGATTTCCAGGAAATAAAGCTGCTGCAATGGGAAATGCCGAAGCCTAAAAGCGACAGCCAGTTGGCTAAAGGATAAGACATGAAAGGACTATGTGTAGGAGTTATTACTATTTTCGTTTTATTTGCGGCAGCTTGTAAGGCTTCAGAACCGCCTACGCAAGTAGTTTATCGTTTTGATGATCACCGCTATCTGGAACTGAAAGGCTGGGATTGCGAAGGAGAGCTTTGGTACACCGATACGCAAAGGGCTATCCATTCTCAAGTTTATTTACAGTTTTATAGGATCTTCACCCGTAAATTTATTCATCCCTCAGAAAAATATGTGTCTATCCCTATTTGGGGGGCTGATGGCTTTAGGGTATCAAAGGATTATGGTCGAACATGGAAACTTGCACAATTTGCACCAGGGGAAAATGAACCTAACGGCGATGATTACGCGCCTTATGAGGACGTTCTTTCTTTCACCGTCGTCAACGATCAGGGGTTTTTACAGACCAAACACAGGCTGTATATGTCATCCAAACCATTTGAAGATCATCGTGTATTAGCTGGTGGTCCGGGGATTCCCTATAAGCTGGATGATGGAACAGAGCAAGTATTGGAGGCTCGCTCACCTGGTTGGGCTTGGGGGATGGTCTACATGACTAAACAGCTATTGGAACATAGTACGCAGCAGTATAAGACAAACTGGCAGGGCTTACCCAACAAGGTTCCGGACGTGAGGGGTTATACTGGCTGGGACCATATGCGCTGTAATATGGATGCGGGGCGAAAGTGATGAATTTTTTAAGAAATGTTTTGATCGTTTTTTCTGTTTTTAATTTAACAGGCTGCCTTACAATTAGTTTATCAAACACTATTAAAGATAGTAAATATTACACTGAGGAATCACTATTCGATACTGTAACTGATGTTTATGTTAGCAAAGACTCATCACATAGTATTCAGTTGGGTGGAATGAATAGTTCTTTTTTGGTACTTGATGGTTCCGCTGGATTAAAAACACTTCTTTCCTCATCATTGATGAATGTCAATGATTTATCATTAAAACAGAATGGTAAGTTCAGTCTGTATAAAGATAGCGATTATACAAAGATTTATGCGAAAATTGATGTTCTTTATTCATTCTCAAATACAGATGAGGGTGGGGGCGATGAGTTGCTTTCTAAAGTGAAATGTCAACCAAATGCGTTAAAAGAATGTGTTTTTGAAATTAGTGATTTAATGGGTGATTATAATCAAAAACCAGTTAAAGTTGAAGAGCAAAATGTCATTCGTTTACAAATGCCGCTAGTGTTAAATATGAAGAAATACACTGAGCATACGCCTCTCAGCTCTTATGCTTTAATGCTTCTTTATCCTGTCACTGTTATAGTTGATGTGGTGACTATTCCTGTTCAAATTTTTTTTATTCCATTCGGAATCGGTGGTGGTAAATAAGGATATAACTATGAAAAGCGTAATTAGACTGAATGACCCGCTGGTGAGCGGTGGAAAAGTGATTAAAGCGTCCGGCGCGGACTTTATGGGAAAACCTGTGGCCCTTAAAGACGATCTGGTGACCTGCCCTGAGCATAAAGGAACGTTCCCTATCAACGAATGCCACCCGACATGGACGATGAACGGCCGTGGCGTGGTCGTGGATGGCTGTAAAGCGGCGTGCGGCTGTGCCATTCGCTCCACACTCCCCACTGCGGGGGCTGTGTGATGAACTGGTGGCTTTACCCTAAGCAGAACGAATTTAAACATGACTTTCCCGCTATGGGTGTGTGTGTTGTCTATGTGCTCGTGGTGATTGTTTGTATTGGTATCCGGGCTGTCACCTGGCCGGGTAATAAACATGTTGATTTAAGCTTTCTTATTGATGCCGTGGTAATACCTGTCGCTGCAGTAACCTTTTTAGTACAGGCGTTCTGTATGGCGTATAACGCGAACAGACACTACATAGAAACGCGCTTATTGATTGCGGCACGGCAGGAATACAAGGTTGTCAGCTATGCCAGGAGTAACATCATCCTGGCTGGCTGGTCGATACTGACCCCGCCAAAGGCAACAAAGGAACTGGCACTGAACATGCTGAAACTGGAGGGGGAGTTTCCGCTGGCCGCCAAAATGCCGTTGAAAATTGAACTGGATAAATCATTCGATTTCACGCGGGCCGGGCAGGCTATTATCCACGTCCTGGAGCCGATGGTGGAAAAACTCTCTCGGTACAGGCAGATAGAAGCGCTTGTATGGGTGCGGGGTGGGGATGAATCCTGTAGCGATGAACTCCGGCGTGTGCTTGAACGTTCTGGGATCTCGACCAAAAAAATCACATTTTTACCTGAATGCCCGGACTATACGTTAGTCACAGAGTGGATAAAACAGACGAACGGCTACGTCGTTGAACGCCTGCTTATCTGTGTCGATTTGCATTCTGAAGAAGGGGAATGCAAGTGGATGGAGAATGCTACCGCGCTTCTCCTGACGAATTACTACGTTAAAACGGCAGGAGAAAAACCTGTTTATCTTTATCAACCTATGACGGCGGTTACTGACGTAGAAAGAGCGGTACCTGTTTATCTGCGTGCGGAGGCTGTCAGCAAACCCAAACAGATCTGGTATACCGGTTTATCGCGCACAGAGAAGTATCCGCTGCTGGAAGTGCTGGACGAAAAAAAAGTCGTACCGGATCGACTGGAACTTGAAATGTCGCTCGGTGAGCATTCTGCAGGGTATTCGTGGCTGGCGCTGGCGCTGGCATCAGATGCCGTGACGTATGCACAGGGCGACCAGTTTGTGGCGGCATCCGAACAGAAAAAGTTTTCTATAACGGCGGTATCATCCAGATTAACCCATCAGCCCGATTATCCGGCGGAAAAAATGTACACGCCACCGTGGTCTTCCGCCGGAATATCAGGAATGATGTTATTTTTCGCTGTGATATTAACTATGTGTAGCTTCAGCGATAACGAGGGTAAAGATATTTCTGGCTGGTTCCTGGTTATTCTGTTCGTAATATGTACTGGATTGTTTACAGCTGCAGGGGTATTTATTACCTGGCTACAGGGTGATAAGGCTTACCAGCACATGGGGATGTAATAATGGATGAACTAATTGCTCTCATTTTACCTTATAAAGCTGTATTTTACAGAAATCGACCATTTATATATTTCGATACGTATCCCTTCCCGACGAAAATACTATATTAATGTGTCGCGCTGAAAAATTTCACAGATTAAGTTTAAGCAGCAGCTCGTTGCCACCTCCTGCGACCCCGGGATATCCTGCCAGAAAAAAGAAAGCACCGACGATACGATCGTTCGGTGCTTTATGTACCGCCTGAATATCCGTTCAGCTTTACGTCACGCTAGCCTTAAATGAACGGACACGTGCAGGGCGTTTTTCTTTCTGAATTACAGCGACTGCTGGACGACATCGTGATGCCGGGTGACATCGGTCGGCATTCCTGAACGGGCCTCCATGGCGCGCTCCATGACGGTCCCATCGGTGTTCGCACTGGTTTTAAAGTTCACCATAGCAGCATTCAGGTTGATGGGCAGCGTCTGCGGATCGTCGCCAATGTTTTTCGACAGCGGCTGGTGAATTTCAACCAGCCGCACGCCGCCTGGCTCCTCAGAAACTTTGATCGGCGTGTTGATGATATTCACTTTGGTTCCCGGCGTAACGACGTTAAACAGCGTTTTGATGTCGTCATCGCGCAGACGAATACAGCCGGAGCTGACGCGCATGCCAATGCCAAAGTCCGCATTGGTGCCATGCAGCAGATAGACGCCACCGTAGGCCGCCAGGCGGATGGCATGGTGCCCCATCGGGTTATCCGGGCCTGCCGGCACCACGGCGGGAAGATCGATACCCTGTGCTTTATAGCGGGCACGAATGTTGGCCGTCGGGGTCCAGGTGGGGTTCGCTCGTTTATCCGACACGGTGGTGACCATCGTCGGCGTCAGGGTGTCGCCGCCCAGCTGGCCAATCCCGATAGGGTAGACGGTCACTTCCTTTTTGCCCGGTGGATAATAATAGAGACGTAACTCCGCCAGGTTTATCACGATCCCCTCCCGCGGGGCATCCGGCAGCAGAGTTTGTAACGGGATGGTCAGTACGCTGCCCGCGCGGGGGACGTACGGGTCAACGCCCGGATTGGCCTGCAGCAGCGCCAGAAAACCAACGTTATATTTTTTGGCAATCGCTTCCAGGGAACCACCGTTGTTTTCAACCACATGAAAGCGGTTTTCCCCGACCACCTTGCTGCCAGGAGGGGGAAGGGGCCAGGTGTTTGCCCGGGCGGGAAGGGCCACCGCGACGGTGGCTGCCAGCGCAAACAAGGTTATCCAGCGAGTCATACGCATAGAGATCGTCATCACCATAGTCCATATAAATGATAAGGTTATTGTTTTATAAGGGGTTAACGATAATTATGGCGAATGGGTGTGTCGGGAAGATCGGGTGAAGTGCAAAGAGTTTGTAAATTGTCCCCCCGTAACAGGACGTTAACGGGGGGAAGGGGCGTCAGGCGATCGCGTTCTCTTCCAGCTGGCGCATAAAATTACGCACCCAGTCCATCCGGGTTTTGCGCTCCGTCAGCTCCTGGGTAAATCTCAGACGCGTCGGGCCATCCAGGCGGAAATGCTGCGGCTGTTTTTGCAGCAGACCGATCAGCCACATCGGGTTAACGTGGTTCTTCTCGGCGAATTCAATCACGCCGCCTTTTTCGTTGCCTTCAAGCTTCCGAATGCCCAGCTTCTGTGCCTGTTGACGCAGACGCGCGATATCCAGCAGATTTCTCGCCGCATCGGGCAGCAGGCCAAAGCGGTCAATCAGCTCCACCTTAATCTCTTCCAGCTCGTTTTCCGTCTTCGCACTGGCGATGCGCTTATAGAACGACAGACGGGTATTCACATCCGGAATGAAATCGTCCGGCAGCAGGGAAGGCATACGCAACTCGACCTCGGTCTGCTGGCTGGTGAGATCCTCCAGCGACGGCTCGCGTCCGGCCTTCAGGGCATCGACTGCGTTCTCCAGCAGCTCCATATAGAGCGAGAAGCCGATGGTCTCCATGGAGCCGCTCTGGTCTTCCCCCAGCAGTTCACCGGCACCGCGGATCTCCAGATCGTGCGTGGCCAGCGCAAAGCCTGCCCCAAGATCTTCCAGCGAGGCGATGGCTTCCAGGCGCTTTTGCGCGTCGGTGGTCATCGCTTTCGGGTGCGGGGTCAGCAGCCAGGCGTAAGCCTGGTGGTGCGAACGTCCGACGCGGCCGCGCAGCTGGTGGAGCTGCGCCAGACCGAAGTGATCCGCGCGCTCGATAATAATCGTGTTTGCTGTCGGAATGTCGATCCCGGTTTCAATGATGGTGGTACACACCAGCACGTTAAAGCGCTGGTGGTGGAAGTCGTTCATCACCCGCTCCAGCTCGCGCTCGCGCATCTGCCCGTGACCGATGGCAATGCGCGCTTCCGGTACCAGCTCCGCCAGCCGGTCTGCCGCTTTCTGGATATTTTCCACGTCGTTGTAGAGGTAGTAGACCTGTCCCCCGCGAAGCACTTCACGCAGAATGGCCTCACGCACCACCAGATTATCGTACTCACGGACAAAGGTTTTTACCGCCAGACGGCGCGCAGGCGGCGTGGCGATAATCGACAGATCGCGCATGCCGCTCATCGCCATATTGAGCGTACGTGGAATAGGCGTCGCGGTCAGGGTCAGGATATCGACGTCGGCGCGCATCGCCTTGATCCGCTCTTTATGACGCACCCCGAAGCGGTGCTCTTCGTCGACGATCAGCAGCCCCAGATCTTTCCACTTCACGTCGCTTTGCAGCAGCTTGTGGGTGCCAATCAGAATGTCGATCTTACCTTCGCTTGCCTGTTCCAGAATCTGCGTCTGCTCTTTGGTACTGCGAAAACGCGACAGCATCTCGATGCGTACCGGCCAGTTGGCGAAGCGGTCGCGGAAGTTGTCAAAGTGCTGCTGGGCGAGCAGGGTGGTTGGCACCAGTACCGCCACCTGCTTGTTATTTTCGACCGCAAGGAAGGCGGCACGCATTGCCACTTCGGTTTTGCCGAAGCCGACGTCGCCGCACACCAGCCGATCCATTGCCAGCGGCTTGCACATATCGCTCAGCACGGCGTTAATGGCCTGTGCCTGATCCGGCGTGGTTTCAAACGGGAAACTGTCGCAGAACAGCTGATACTGCTCTTTATCATGCTTAAAGGCGAAGCCCTCTTTGGCCGCGCGTTGCGCGTAGATGTCCAGCAACTCGGCTGCCACATCGCGCACTTTTTCCGCTGCTTTCTGGCGCGCGCGCGCCCAGGCGTCACCGCCCAGTTTATGCAGCGGCGCATTCTCCTCGGCGCCCCCCGCATAGCGGCTGATCAGATGCAGGGAAGAGACCGGGACATAGAGTTTGGCGTCGTTAGCGTAGGTCAGCATCAGGTATTCACCTTTGATACCGCCCGCTTCCAGCGTCGTCATTCCCTGGTAACGACCCACGCCGTGTTCAAGGTGAACAATCGGCTGGCCCGGATGCAGCTCGGCCAGGTTGCGGATCAGCGTGTCCGGATTGATGGTCCGACGGCTGTCCTGGCGGCGACGCGCGACGCGTTCGCCCAGCAGGTCGCTTTCGCAAATCAGTGCCAGGTTGTTAAGCGTATCAATAAATCCATGCTCGGCGGCGCCGATCATCAGGTAACGACCGTTGCCGGTCGCATCGCTCAGACGCAGGATGCGCTTCGGCGCCACTTTAATGCGGCCCAGCAGCTCACCGAGCGCTTCACGGCGGCCCTCACTCTCTACGGAAAACACCACCGGGCCGGTAAAGGATTCCAGGAACTTGCGCAGATTTTCCAGCGGAGATTTCTGCTGTGCCTGAACGGCCAGATCCGGCAGCGCCTGGAAGGCGAGGTTGGTGTTGGCGGCCTTATCGGCAAGCGAGTCGGTCTTTAGCTGCACTCGCGGCCAGCGCTTCAGCTCGGCGTTGAGCTCATCAGTACGCAGCCACAGCGCTTCCGGCGGCAGAAGCGGGCGCATCGGGTCAACGCCGCGGTTTTCAAAGCGGGCGCGGGTTTCGCTTTCAAAGCGGCTCGCGCTGGCGTCGATATCGCCGGTGTTCACAATCAGCGTATTCGCCGGGAAGTAGCTGAACAGGGACGGCAGCGGCTCGTTAAAGAACAGCGGCTGCCAGTATTCGATGCCGGCAGGCAACGTGCCTTTGCTGACCTGCTGGTAAATGTGTTCGGCGTCTCGCTTCACCTCGAATTTATCGCGCCACTGGCTACGGAACAGTTCGATGGCGGTTTTGTCCGTCGGGAACTCATGCGCGGGCAATAAATTAATGGACTCGACCTCCTCCAGCGTGCGCTGGGTGTCGGCGTCAAATACCCGCAGACTGTCGATTTCATCATCGAAGAAGTCGAGACGATACGGCTGGTCGCTGCCCATCGGATAGAGGTCAAGCAACGCGCCGCGGGTCGCGTATTCCCCGTGCTCCATCACCTGATCGACGTGGCGATAACCGGCGCCGTCAAGCTGCTCGCGCAGGGCATCACGGGACAGGCGCTGGCCTTTTTTCATCACCAGCGCATGACCATGCAGATAGCTGTGCGGGCAGACGCGCTGCATCAGGGTGTTCACCGGCACAATCAGCACACCGCGCTGCATGGTCGGCAACTGATAGAGCGTCGACAGGCGCGAGGAGATGATCTCCTGATGCGGAGAGAAGCTGTCATACGGCAGCGTTTCCCAGTCGGCCAGGCTGAACACCAGGTTATCGGTGAACTGGCGAATTTCGTCGTGCAGGCGCAGGGCGTTTTGCATATCCGGGGCAACCAGGATCACCGGGCCAGGATGGCGCTCAGCAATTTCAGCCACCAGCGTGGCGCACGCCGCGCCCGTGAGTTCACCCAGCTGGCGCTGGTCGCCCGCTTTGACAGGTAAGGAATAACGATAGTGTTCAGGCATGGCTTTGTCAGAGTCTCTTATGGATATACCAACAGTATTGGGGCATATCACTGATACGCAATGTCTTTATTATCCTCGATCGTTTTACATAAGCAAATCGTAAGCGCAGGGTGGGTCTGTACGCCCCCGAGACGGGGGCGGAAAGGGGATTAACGGGTGGTTGGTGACAGCGTGAGCGTTGAGGGCGGGGAGAAGAAAATGTCCCCAAACAGGGCGGTAGAGAGTTTACGCACCCCAAGCCCGGCCAGGGTACAGATAAGCAGGCTGGCAAACGGGTAGATCAGAATCAGGGAAAGCTCTGCCCAGACCGGCCAGTATGCGGCATTCATTTCGCCAATCAGGACCAGGCTGAAGGCCTCAATGAGGATGCGATGGGTGGTATAAATCGCAATGGTGTTAGAGCCAATCACGTTCAGCAGGTTATTCGGTTGAACGGCATAGCGCTGCTCCAGGCTGTAGAACAGCTTCATGATCAGCACAATCGACAACAAGGAGAGCAGCAGCGGAACATTAGCAAACCACAGTACCACGGCGACGGCAGCGAAAGCGCCAGTTGCCAGCCAGGTGCGGCGCAGGCTTAGATTTTTCATCCATGCCATCAGCTCAGCGCCATACCACGCCCCGAGGCTGTAGTAGACCATATTGCGTACCACGCTGTTCATCCCCCACCACGGCAGCGGCAGGAAGTTGATCGCGATGCTCGCCAGCGCCAGCAGCCCCAGCACCGGCAGCTTCCAGCGGCTGAGCAGTTTACACAGCGTGAAATAGACCACCAGGGCGTACAGATACCACAGGCTGGTGCTGGCGGTGAGCATCCCCAGCACAAATCCTGAGAGCGAGTCGGCGTAGGCCGCGTTCGATGAGGTGGCAAGCTCACGCTCCGGCGCCAGCCAGGCATTCAGGTGGCTCAGCGCCTGCCACTGCAGGATGCCCCACAGGGCCAGCACCCAGATGATACTCCAGATGCGTTTGTCGAGACTGGTCCGCCAGTCCACCTCGTCAATATAACGACGAATCAGATAGCCGGAAATAAAGAAGAAGACCGGCATACGGAACGGTGCGAGATAAAGGTTAAAGTAGATCCAGCATTTGGCGAGAAGCCCGGAGAGCGGGTGTTGCAGCCCGTTCAGGTGCGGATAAAACGTGATGACCGAATGATAGATAACCACCAGGCAGATACACAGCCCTTTTATCTGGTTAATCCATAATGCTTTTTGCTTCATTGTTCGCAGCTACCTTATTGCCATAAACGAACGAGCAATTGTTCAAAAACGGAACCGGGATGTAATGGGTAACAGTCTGTATCAGGAGGTTTTTCGGAAAAGGTGGAGGTTGCGAGATGCGGTTTCAGCCATTAGTACCCTGATTTATCTGAATTTTTCGGAAAAATGATTACCAAAGCTTACGGTTTCAGTCATTTACGCTTAACGGATTCGCTTATATACTCGTGGGTCTGCTATCAGCAAACAGACGGACTTCATGTATCAACCTGTCGCACTCTTCATAGGCTTACGCTACATGCGTGGGCGCGCCGCGGACCGCTTCGGTCGCTTTGTCTCCTGGCTTTCGACTATTGGCATTACGCTTGGCGTGATGGCACTGGTGACGGTGCTTTCCGTCATGAATGGCTTTGAGCGCGAGCTGCAAAACAACATCCTGGGGCTGATGCCGCAGGCCGTTCTCTCATCCACTCACGGTTCGGTTAACCCACAACAGCTGCCGGAAAGCGCGGCGAAGTTACAGGGTGTCACGCGCGTTGCGCCACTGACGACCGGCGACGTGGTGCTGCAAAGCGCCCGCAGCGTGGCGGTCGGCGTGATGCTGGGGATTGACCCGGCGCAAAACGATCCGCTGACGCCATACCTGGTTAACGTGAAGCAGACCGATCTGCAAGCGGGAAAATACAACGTGATTCTCGGTGAACAGCTTGCTGGCCAGCTCGGCGTCAACCGCGGCGACCAGCTGCGCGTGATGGTGCCTTCGGCCAGCCAGTTTACGCCGATGGGGCGCCTGCCAAGCCAGCGCCTGTTCACCGTGGTTGGCACTTTTGCGGCCAACAGTGAAGTCGATGGTTATCAGATGCTGGTTAACATCCAGGACGCGTCACGCCTGATGCGCTACCCGGCCGGGAATATCACCGGCTGGCGTCTGTGGCTCGACGCGCCGCTGAAAGTCGATACCCTCAGCCAGCAAAAGCTGCCGGACGGCACGAAATGGCAGGACTGGCGCGAGCGTAAGGGCGAGCTGTTCCAGGCCGTGCGCATGGAAAAAAACATGATGGGGCTGCTGCTGAGCCTGATCGTGGCCGTGGCTGCCTTTAACATCATCACCTCGCTGGGGCTGATGGTGATGGAAAAGCAGGGCGAAGTCGCCATTCTGCAAACCCAGGGGCTCACGCCGCGCCAGATCATGGCGGTCTTTATGGTGCAGGGCGCCAGCGCCGGGATCATCGGCGCGCTGCTCGGTGCTGTGCTGGGTGCGCTGCTTGCCAGTCAGCTAAATAACTTAATGCCGATCATCGGTGCATTGCTCGATGGTGCGGCGCTGCCGGTGGCTATCGAGCCGCTGCAGGTGATCGGTATTGCGCTGGCCGCGATGGCCATTGCGCTGCTTTCTACGCTTTATCCTTCCTGGCGCGCTGCCGCCACTCAACCCGCTGAGGCTTTACGTTATGAATAAGATCCTGTTGCAATGCGACAACCTGTCCAAACGCTATCAGGAAGGCTCTGTGCAGACTGACGTGCTGCACAATGTGAGCTTCAGCGTGGGTGAAGGCGAGATGATGGCGATTGTCGGCAGCTCCGGCTCCGGTAAAAGTACCTTATTACATCTGCTGGGCGGGCTGGACACGCCGACCAGCGGCGACGTGATTTTCTCCGGCCAGCCGATGAGCAAGATGTCTTCCGCGGCGAAAGCGGACCTGCGTAACCGCGAGCTGGGCTTTATCTACCAGTTCCACCACCTGCTGCCGGATTTCACGGCGCTGGAAAACGTGGCGATGCCGCTGCTGATTGGTAAAAAGAAACCGGCAGAAATTAATGCCCGTGCCAGCGACATGCTGAAAGCGGTAGGGCTGGGCCATCGCGGTAACCACCGTCCGTCGGAGCTCTCCGGCGGTGAGCGTCAGCGTGTAGCCATTGCCCGTGCGCTGGTGAACAACCCGCGTCTGGTGCTGGCGGATGAGCCTACCGGTAACCTCGATGCGCGTAACGCGGACAGTATTTTCCAGCTTCTCGGCGAGCTGAACGCCTCGCAGGGCACTGCGTTTCTGGTGGTCACCCATGACCTGCAGCTGGCAAAACGCATGGGACGTCAGCTTGAGATGCGCGACGGCCATCTGAACGCGGAACTGACCCTGATGGGAGCAGAGTAATGGCGTCACCGTTATCGTTACTCATCGGTTTACGTTTTAGCCGCGGTCGCCGTCGTGGCGGCATGGTGTCGCTGATCTCCGTTATCTCGACCATCGGTATTGCGCTGGGCGTGGCAGTGCTGATTGTGGGCCTGAGCGCCATGAACGGCTTTGAGCGCGAGCTGAATAACCGCATTCTGGCGGTCGTGCCGCATGGGGAGATCGAGCCGGTTAACCAGCCGTGGACAAACTGGAACGATGCGCTTACCAAAGTCGAAAAAGTGCCAGGCATTGCCGCGGCTGCGCCCTACATTAACTTTACCGGGCTGGTGGAGAGCGGGGTAAACCTGCGCGCCATTCAGGTGAAAGGGGTCAATCCCGCTCAGGAAGCGCGTCTCAGCGCGCTGCCGAACTATGTGCAGAACGGCGCGTGGGCCAACTTCAAGGCTGGCGAGCAGCAGATCATCATGGGTAAAGGCGTTGCCGATGCCCTGAAGGTGAAGCAGGGCGACTGGGTGTCGATCATGATCCCGAACGCCAGCGCCGATCATAAATTGCAGCAGCCTAAACGCGTGCGCCTGCACGTCACCGGTATTCTTCAGCTGAGCGGTCAGCTTGACCATAGCTTTGCAATGGTACCGATGGAGGATGCGCGCCAGTATCTCGATATGGGCGACAGCGTGACGGGCATTGCCATCAAGGTTAACGACGTCTTTAACGCCAACAAACTGGTGCGCGATGCGGGCAGCGTGACCAATAACTATGTCTACATCAAGAGCTGGATCGGCACGTACGGCTATATGTACCGTGATATCCAGATGATCCGCGCCATCATGTATCTGGCGATGGTGCTGGTGATTGGGGTGGCGTGCTTTAATATCGTCTCGACGCTGGTGATGGCGGTCAAAGACAAGAGCGGTGACATTGCCGTGCTGCGTACACTGGGGGCAAAAGACGGTCTTATTCGCGCCATTTTTGTCTGGTACGGTTTGCTGGCGGGGCTGCTCGGCAGCGTGTGCGGCGTGGTGATTGGCGTGGTGGTTTCCCTGCAGCTGACGCCAATTATCAATGGCATAGAAAAGCTGATTGGTCACCAGTTCCTGTCGGGTGATATCTATTTTATTGACTTCCTGCCGTCTGAACTGCACTGGCTGGACGTTTTTTATGTGCTGGTTACAGCACTTTTACTGAGTCTGCTGGCAAGCTGGTACCCGGCGCGTCGCGCAAGCCGAATTGATCCGGCGAGGGTATTAAGTGGCCAGTAATTTCGTCATGATCTAGCGGCTTTCAGGCCGCCAGGTTGAAAGAGGAATGCGTTATGTATTACGGATTTGATATTGGCGGCACCAAGATTGCGCTCGGCGTATTTGATAAAGACCTCAAACTGCAGTGGGAAACCCGCGTTCCCACGCCGCGCGACAGCTACGACGAATTTTTAACCGCCATTGCCGCGCTGGTGGCCCAGGCCGATGAACGCTTTGGCGTGAAAGGCAGCGTTGGCATTGGTATTCCGGGGATGCCCGAAACCGACGACGGCACGCTGTATGCCGCCAATGTGCCTGCCGCCAGCGGTAAACCGCTGCGCGCCGATCTCTCCGCTCTCCTTGAACGCGACGTGCGTTTAGACAACGATGCCAACTGCTTTGCGCTCTCTGAAGCCTGGGATGATGAATTCCGTCGCTATCCGCTGGTGATGGGGCTGATCCTCGGTACCGGCGTGGGCGGGGGGATTGTCATCAATGGGAAGCCCATCACTGGCCGCAGTTACATCACCGGCGAGTTTGGTCATATCCGCCTGCCGGTGGACGCGCTGGAGGTGGTGGGCCGTGATTTTCCGCTAACCCGCTGCGGCTGCGGCCAGCACGGCTGTATTGAGAACTACCTGTCAGGTCGCGGGTTTGCATGGCTTTACGAACACTTCTATCATCAGAAACTTGAAGCCCCTCAAATCATTAGCCTGTGGGAGCAAGGGGATGCGCAGGCGCGTGAGCACGTCGAGCGCTATCTGGATCTGCTGGCGGTATGTCTGGGAAATATTCTCACCATCGTCGACCCGGATCTGCTGGTGATTGGGGGAGGGCTTTCAAACTTTACCGCGATTACGGAACGGTTGTCCGGGCGTTTGCCCCGACATTTATTGCCGGTTGCCCGCGTGCCGCGTATCGAACGTGCGCGACACGGGGACGCAGGAGGCATGCGCGGAGCCGCATTCCTTCATCTCACCGATTAGTTTACGAGGTTTCTATGCTGTCGCGTCGCCAGGGTCGACTCAGCCGTTTTCGCAAAAACAAACGCCGCTTACGTGAGCGCTTGCGCCAGCGGATCTTTTTCAGAGACAGAATAATGCCAGAAGCGATGGATAAACCCAGAGTGGTGGTGCTGACCGGAGCGGGGATCTCCGCGGAGTCAGGAATTCGAACCTTCCGTGCGGCGGATGGGTTGTGGGAAGAGCACCGCGTGGAGGATGTGGCCACGCCGGAAGGTTTTGCCCGCGATCCGGACCTCGTGCAGGCGTTTTACAACGCCCGTCGTCGCCAGCTTCTCCAGCCAGAGATTACCCCGAATGCGGCGCATCTGGCGCTGGCAAAGCTGGAGGAGGCGCTGGGCGATCGTTTTCTGCTGGTGACGCAGAATATCGATAACCTGCATGAGCGGGCCGGTAACAGGAACATCATCCATATGCACGGTGAGCTGCTCAAAGTTCGCTGTGCATGGAGCGGTCAGGTGCTGGACTGGAAAGAGGACGTGCTGCCAGAGGATAAATGCCACTGCTGCCAGTTCCCGTCACGCCTGCGTCCGCACGTCGTCTGGTTTGGCGAGATGCCGCTGGGCATGGATGAGATCTACAGCGCGCTGGCGATGGCCGACGTATTTATCGCCATCGGCACATCCGGTCATGTTTATCCGGCGGCGGGATTCGTTCACGAAGCGCGACTGCACGGTGCGCATACGGTGGAACTCAACCTTGAGCCAAGCCAGGTGGGCAGCGAGTTTGAAGAGAAGCACTACGGCCTGGCCAGTGCCGTCGTCCCGGCGTTTGTCGACAAGCTGTTGAAAGGGCTGTAACGGCAATCGTGTGAAAAGGCACCCGTCCTGCGGGTGCCTTATTTTTTATGAATGAAAGAACGCCAGCGTCTTCTCCAGCGATTTAGCCTGCTCATCCAGCGACAGCGCCGCCGCAGAGATCTGCTGAACCAGAGAGGCGTTCTGCTGGGTTGTGCTGTCCATCTGGTTAACGGCGGTGCTGACCTGGCTAATCCCCCGATTCTGTTCGTCCAGCGCCTGAACAATATCGTTGATAACCAGATGCACGTGCGATACCGCCTCAATCACCTGTTTCATCATCGCACCGGTTTCATTGACCAGTGCGACGCCTTTGCTGACGCGACCTGAGGACTCGGCAATCAGCTGAGAGATCTCTTTTGCCGCGTTAGCGCTTCGCTGAGCCAGATTGCGGACTTCACCTGCCACCACTGCAAAACCGCGTCCCTGTTCGCCAGCCCGTGCTGCTTCAACGGCCGCATTCAGCGCCAGGATATTAGTCTGGAAGGCGATACCATCCACGATGCTGTTAATCTCACCGATCTTACGTGCACTCTCAACAATCTCCCCGATCACAACGACCACGTCGTTCACCAGCGTTTCGCCATGTCCGGCGAGCGTCGCGGCGCGATCGGTCAGCGTGGTCGCCTTGTGCGCATTGTCGGCATTATTCTTCACCGTGACCGAAATCTCTTCCATACTGGCAGCCGTTTCAACAATAGCTGCTGCCTGCTCTTCGGTACGCGAGGCGAGGTCAAGATTGCCCGCCGAAATTTCGCTGGTGCCACCGTGTACGGAATGGCTGGCTTCGCTGATATTGTCGACGATGCGCTTGAGCTGCATCTGCATGGTATGCAGGGCATAAAAAATACTTTCGGTATCCCCGGAACGCACCGGGATAGTGTTATTCAGATCCCCGCGGGCGACAGCCAGGGCGATCCCGGCCGCCTCCGAAGGTTCACCCCCCACCGGGCGGTCAACTTTACGGGTAAAGATTTGGGCCATCACCAGGCTAACCGCAACGATGCTTAACACCATCAGGACGATAGCTTTCAGTAAAAATGCGCGCGCTTCGGCCATCACTTCGCTGACCGGCGTGACAATGGCGAGTTTCCATGGCGTCTGGCTGTTACCGACGGCGATCGCCTGCCAGGTGATAAACACCTCCTCTTTCAGCAGCGGATCGTTTATCCGGATAACCTCATGACCGGCAATTTTGCCCGCGTAAGGCTTGCCTGCAGCACGTTTGTCCGGGCTGGACACCACGTTGTTACCTGCTGAAAGGAGCAGGGCGTAGCCGGTGCCATTCCACGGTTTAATCGCCCCAATCATGGCTTGCAGGGTGGCAAGGGAGAAGTCAGAGGTAACCGAACCCAGGAACTGACCGTCACGCATGATGGGCGCGGCAATTGAGGTGAGCATCACGTCTACGCCGTTGTAGGGGTAAATATAGGGCTCGATGATCACGTCTTTATGCCGTTGCTTCGGCAGCAGATAGTAATCCCCGCTGCCGGGCGTTTCGAAATCCGTCAGCAGGTGCAATGCCGGTTTGCCGGTGGCGTCGCGGTCGACATAGCGGGCGTAGCGCCCGGCAGGATCTTCACCGCTTTGACCGGCAAATGTCGTGTCTTTATCGTCGAACGCGTTGGGCTCAAAGGCCATCGACATAGAAAGAAACTGGGGATGAGCTGAGAGGTAATGGATAAGCAACTGGTTGAGACTCTGGCGATCGGCTATCCCCGCATCGCGCAGCGCCAGGGCGCTGTTGCCCATGTCCCGGGCGGCAGCCAGGGCGGCGTCCAGCTGTTTACCAACCTGTAAAGACTGTACTTCGGCGATTTGACGGATATGTTTTTTGGCCAGAATTTCCTGCTGTGCCATCCACTGCCACATCATAAACCCGATCGTTGCCGTAAAGCCCACCGTCACGGTAAGGAAAATGGACAATAGCATCAACGTCTTGACGCTTATTTTTCGTTTTCGGACCATGGCGTTTTTCATTCTCATCTCCCGTAATGTTGTGCATGTCGGGCAGGCACATATGACTTATCGGATATTTTCTCCTTTTTCTGTAGAGCACCGGGTATATTTAATTTAAATTGCCGGATATTAAATCCGGTTAATTAGTGTGGATGCTTTTATTTTGTGCATTAAATCAAAATAGCACTCGATAATGCTCGTTATAGTCGTGTAGAAAGAGGATGCTAATAAATATTAAGTTGTAGAGGAGGATGGGATATGTACGGATTTATTGCGCGACAACCCATTTTTAACCCAGAGATGAAAACGGTGGCCTATGAGCTGCTCTTCAGAGACGGGATGACAAACCGTTTTCCGGATGTGTCGGCGGAGTATGCCACCTCCAGAATGATTTCCGACCAGTTCTTATGTGTGCCTTCTCAGCGCATCGCCGGGACACATACGTCGTTTATCAACTTCCCTTCACGCATGGTCATTGACCGCAGTGGTGAAGCGCTCGATAAAGAGCATGTGGTTATTGAGATCCTGGAGGATGCTGTGCCGGGGGATGAACTCTTGCAGGCCGTTAAGGAGATGAACGCGCAAGGTTATCAGTTTGCGCTTGATGATTTCACCCTTGCACCTGAATGGGATGTTTTTTTACCTTATATTTCCATCCTGAAATTCGATGTCAGAAATTACACCTTAGCGCAAATTAAAACGTATCTGAAAGAGCGTAAACATCTGACCGGACATATTAAATATCTCGCTGAAAAAATTGAGACTAAAGAGGAATTCAAACAATACAGGGAAGAGGGCTTTTCTCTGTTTCAGGGGTATTTTTTCTGCCGTCCGGAGGTCATTAAATATAAACGGTTGTCGCAAAATCAGCTGGCGATTTTCCGTCTGCAAATGGAAGTGGGTCGCAATAAACCTGATTTTCGCATCATCGAGTCGTTGATTAAAACCGACCTGACGCTCTCCTGGAAAATCATGCGCTACATGAAACACACCGCATTTAAACATATCGGTGCCTGTAATTTCAGTAAGTTGACGCTGAGTGAGGTGCTGAGATACCTCGGAGAAAACCAGCTAAGACGGTTTGTTGCCGTCGTGGTCCTGGCGAGTGCAGGGAATGACACTGTCAGCGAGCTCTACCCCTTGAGTATGATGCGCGGGAAGTTCTGCGAACTGATCGCACAGACGATGAACGAGCCGACGCTGGCTGAAAATGCGTTTATGTGTGGTCTGTTTTCACTGCTCGATACCCTCCTTGAGCTGCCGATGGCAGAGTTGATGAAGCAAATTGCGGTGCCGCAGAATGTGAGCAATGCGTTGTGCCATCAGGAGGGACAGTTAGCCGATATGGTTACGCTTTGCCGTTGCTACGAACAGCAACAATGGGAGAAGGCGGCCACGGTCCGTGAGGCGCTGGGTTTGTCGGATGAGGCGGTAGTTGAGGCGATGAGAAAAGCGACCCTCTGGGCTGGGGAGAATGCGGTCAGTTAATCCTTCCTCACGCCGTGCAGGCGGCGCGAGGAAGAACGCGATACCGTTTATCGGCCCGCTTTTAATTTCTGGTAATACTCTTCGTAGAGGCGGCTGGCGTCGCCGACATCATTCTGCCACTCCCCTTTGCTGATGGTCTGGGCATTCGGATAAAGCGATTTATCGTTCGCCACCTCAGGCTTAAGCAGCTTGCGCGCAGCCAGGTTGGGTGTTGGGTAGCCAATCGTCTCAGCAACCTGTTTCGCCACGTCCGGACGCAGCAGGAAGTTAATCAGCTTTAGCGCACCGTCCACGTTTTTGGCATTGGCCGGGATAGCGAGGCTATCCATCCAGAAGATCCCGCCTTCCTTCGGCCAGACCACCTCAAGCGGCGTGCCAGCCTGACGGGCGACAAAGGCAGAGCCGTTCCAGACCATCCCCAGATTCACTTCGCCTTCCATATACGGGTTTGCCGGGTTATCAGAGTTGAATGCCGCCACGTTAGGCATCAGCTTTTTCAGCTCGTTATACGCCGCTTCGATCTCTTTCGGATCCGTCGTGTTGCCTGAATAACCCAGCTTGCGCAGCGCCACCTGGAACACTTCGCGCGCATCATCGGTTAACAACAGGCTGCCTTTGTATTCTGGTTTCCACAGATCGGCCCAGCTTGTCACTGTTTTCGGATCGACGGCATCGCTGTTCACGCCAATCGCGGTCGCACCCCAGATATACGGAATAGAGTAGTCGTTATTGGGATCAAACGGTTTGTTAAGCATCTCCGGATCGAGATTTGAAAAATTGGTTAGCTTTGTTTTATCGATCTTCTGAATCATGCCCTCTTTGCGCATTTTGTCGACAAAGTAGGTGGAAGGCACGACCAGATCGTACGCGCCGTCCTTGTAGGTTTTCAGCTTGGCGTACATGGTTTCATTCGACTCATAGGTCGAGTAGATAACCTTGATGCCCGTCTCCTTCGTAAACTGCTCCAGAAGTCCCGGCGGCACATACTCGGTCCAGTTATAGAAGTAGAGCGTTTTGCTGTCATCAGCATGCGCGGCACCCATGCCAAGCACCAGCGCCGCAGCGGCGAGCATTTTTTTCATTTCATTGTCCCCTGAGATTTTGTTTTATCACGAGCAATAACCTGGCTGGCGATCACCAGAACCAGCGAAAACACCAGCAGAATGGTCGCCAGCGCGTTCACCTCAGGTGAAACGCCGACTTTCACCATCGAATAAATTTTCAACGGCAGAATTTCATAGCTCGGCCCGGTCACGAAGGAGGAGACCACCACGTCATCCATCGACAGGGTAAAGCTAAGCAGCCATCCCGCGGCAACAGCAGGCATCGCCAGCGGCAGGATGATTTTGCGCAGGATAGTCATCTCGCTGGCGCCCAGATCCTTCGCCGCCTCCAGCATACGCACGTCGAACCCTTTCAGGCGTGCAAAGACCGTCACCACCACAAACGGCAGGCAGAAGGTGATATGTGAAAACAGCAGTGACCAGAAGCCAAGCTGAACGCCCAAAAGCATAAACAGCACCAGCAGCGAAATCGCCATCACGATGTCCGGGGACATCATCACCACAAACAGCATACCGCTGACAAACGGTTTTCCGCGGAATCGGTAGCGATACAACGCCACGGCGGTGAGCGAACCAATCAGCGTGGCGAAGGTGGCGGAGAAGATCGCCATCGTCAGCGAGTGCTGCGCGGCCTGCAGCAGGCTGTCGTTATTCATCAGCAGGCTGTACCAGTCGGTGGTGAAGCCCTGCCAGTTGATCCCAAAACGCGAGCTGTTAAATGAGTTCACGATCAAAATGATAATCGGGATATACAGGTATGCATAAATGGCGGTCATAAAACCGCCGCGAAGCAGTCGACCGATCATTCGAGTTCCACCTTCTTGTTCAGCAGTCGTGAAGCGCGCCAGTAGACCAGCAGCATCAGACCCATCACCACTGTTAGCGTTATGCTGGTGGCAGAGCCGAACGGCCAGTCGCGAATATTCAGGAACTGGCTCTTGATGACATTACCAATCAGCAGGTTTTTCGCGCCGCCCATCAGGTCAGACACGTAGAAAAGCCCCATCGCCGGAAGCATCACCAGCAGACAACCCGCGATAATGCCAGGCATCGTCAGCGGGATGATAATGCGGATAAAAGTCTGCAGCTTATTCGCCCCCAGATCTTTTGCCGCTTCCAGCAGCGGTTTATCCAGCTTCTCAATACTGGAGTAGAGCGGCATCACCATAAACGGCAGCAGGATATAGACCAGACCGATAATGACCGCGCCAGGCGTAAACATGATGCGGATCGGGGTATCAATTACCCCCAGCCACAGCAGAAACGCGTTGAGATAGCCTTTGGTACTGAGGAAAATTTTCAGCCCGTAGATGCGAATGAGTGAGTTGGTCCAGAACGGCACAATCAGCAAAAACAGGAGCAGCGGGCGCACCTTTTGCGGCAGACCCGCGAGGAACCATGCGAAAGGATAACCCAGCACCAGGCAGGCAATCGTGGCGATCAGCGCCATATTGAGCGAGTGCAGCAGCACGTCAAAATAGAGCGGATCGAGCAGGCGCGCGTAGTTGTCCAGCGTAAAGACCAGCGAAACGAAGCTAGCGTCATCGCGGGTCAGGAAGCTGGTGGCGATGATCATCAGGTTGGGTAAAAAGACAAACAACACAAGCCAACCGACGATCGTGGCAATCACCACATTCTGGAACTTACTTGTGTTCTTCATCAGCCAGCACAACCTCCCAGCTTTCTACCCAGTTGATAACCATTTTCTGGTCGAGAGAGTGGTCGAAGTCCGGGTCGTCCTCGTTAAAGAACTCACTGACTATCACCATTTTGCCGTTCTCCAGTTCAACGACGGATTCCAGCGTCATCCCTTTGTAGTTGCGCTCGCGGATATAGCCGATGAGCCCTTCGGCCTCAGTGTTGCCGTGAATTTCGTCAACGCGCAGATCTTCCGGGCGCAGCAGAACGTTGAGCTTTTGCCCCTTCTCGACGGGGAAATTTACGGTGATGTTGCACTCGCGACCTTCAACGCTGGCCCGCACGCGCTGGTCATCCAGACGTTCAATCACCGTGGCGTTAAAGATATTGATCTCACCAATGAAGCTTGCGACAAACAGGTTCTTCGGCTCTTCGTAGATTTCACGCGGCGTGCCGTCCTGCTCGATTTTGCCGTCACGCATCACCACGATACGGTCGGACATGGTCAGGGCCTCTTCCTGGTCGTGAGTGACGAAGACAAAGGTAATGCCGAGCTTACGCTGCAGGGCCTTAAGTTCGTTCTGCATCTGCTTGCGCAGTTTGTAATCCAGCGCCGAGAGGGACTCATCCAGCAGAAGCAGGCGAGGTTTATTGACCACGGCGCGGGCGATGGCCACACGCTGCTGCTGACCACCGGAAAGCTGATGCGGTTTACGCTTAGCAAACGTCTCAAGCTGCACCATGCGCAGGGCGTCGGTGACGCGCGGTTCTATCTCGTTCGCCGGGGTTTTTTGCATCCGCAGGCCAAACGCCACGTTCTCAAACACCGTCATGTGCGGGAACAGGGCATAGCTTTGAAAGACCGTGTTGACGTGACGATCTTCGGCGGGAACCCGCGTAATGTCCTGGTTTTCAAGAAGGATTTGACCGTTATCGACGCTTTCCAGCCCGGCGATAAGGCGCAGTACGGTGGTTTTGCCGCAGCCAGAGGGGCCAAGCAGCGTAAGAAACTCACCGTCATTGATGGTGAGATTGAGGTCGGAAATAACGTCTTTACCATCAAAACTTTTACGAATTCGTTCCAGTTGCACCAGCGGCGCACGTGAACGGGATTGTGTATTCAATTTTTGCGCTGTCCCATATAGACGCCTCAGGCAGCAGACTGAAGCGGGGTTTGTGTGTAACCACCTTGGTGACTCGTAATGAGGGCGGACATTCTACGGCAATCCCCCGCAATCGCCAATCCTTGTCACTGATTCATAAGCTACATTTACTGACGTGTAACGATATAAACGGAAAATATTCTCGTTTGCGGGATAAAAGTGACCTGACGCAATATTTGCGTTTTGATGCTTATTGATAATGTTGTCACAAAAAGTGAGGGTGACTGCATGGATAAATTACTTGAGCGTTTTTTACAGTACGTTTCGCTGGATACCCAATCTAAACCGGGTGTCCGCCAGGTGCCGAGCACCGAAGGCCAGTGGAAGCTATTAAACCTGCTTAAAGAGCAGCTTGACGCCATGGGGCTGGTCAACGTCACGTTAAGCGAAAAAGGCACTGTGATGGCAACGCTGCCGGCGAATGTCCCGGGTGACATTCCCGCGATTGGCTTTATCTCCCATGTCGACACCTCTCCGGACTTTAGCGGTAAACATGTGAACCCGCAGATTGTTGAAAACTACCGTGGCGGCGACATTGCGCTGGGGATCGGTGACGAGGTACTTTCCCCGGTGATGTTCCCGGTGCTGCACCAGCTGCTGGGTCAGACGCTGATCACCACCGACGGGAAAACGCTGCTGGGGGCGGATGACAAGGCCGGTATCGCGGAAATCATGACGGCGCTGGCGGTACTGAAGGAAAAAAATATCCCCCACGGGGATATCCGGGTGGCTTTTACTCCGGACGAAGAGGTCGGTAAAGGCGCAAAACATTTCGACGTGGAAGCCTTCAACGCGCAGTGGGCGTATACCGTTGATGGCGGCGGCGTTGGTGAACTGGAGTATGAAAACTTCAACGCCGCGTCCGTGACGATCAAAATTGTCGGCAACAATGTTCACCCCGGTTCGGCGAAAGGCGTCATGGTGAACGCGCTGTCGCTGGCCTCCAGAATTCATGCGGAAGTCCCGGCGGATGAGAGCCCTGAACAGACGGAAGGGTATGAAGGGTTCTATCACCTGACCAGCATCAAAGGCACCGTGGACAGCGCCCAGATGCACTACATCATCCGCGATTTTGATCGCAAAGCCTTTGAGGCGCGCAAGCGCAAGATGATGGAGATCGCCAAAAAGGTCGGGAAGGGCTTACACCCTGACTGCTATATCGAGCTCATCATCGAAGACAGTTATTACAATATGCGTGAGAAGGTGATGGCCCATCCGCATATTCTTGATATTGCCCAGCAGGCCATGCGTGACTGCGATATTGAACCGGTATTAAAACCGATTCGTGGCGGTACCGACGGTTCTCAGTTGTCGTTTATGGGACTGCCGTGCCCGAACCTGTTTACCGGTGGCTACAACTATCACGGTAAACATGAGTTCGTCACGCTGGAAGGGATGGAAAAAGCGGTGAAGGTGATTGTGCGGATCGCGGAGTTAACCGCGAAGCGGTAGTCGCGTTTTGCTGAAAGTATGCCGGGTAAGGCGAAGCCGCCACCCGGCATTGAGGCAAAGGAGTGCCTATGTCAAACTATCGTCGCCATTACGTCCCCGGTGGCACCTGGTTTTTCACCGTCAACCTGCAAAACCGTCAGAGCGATTTGCTTACCCGCCATATCGATAGCCTGCGTTCCGCCACTTCAATGGTTAAACGTGCGAAGCCCTTCACCATAAACGCCTGGGTTATTTTGCCTGAACATATGCACTGTATCTGGACCCTACCAGAAGGAGACAGTGATTTTTCCGCCCGCTGGCGCGACATCAAAAAGACTTTTAGCCGCAACATTGACATGCGCTACATCTGGCAACCACGCTTCTGGGAGCACACCATTCGTAACGAAGAGGACTACCGGCGGCATGTGGATTACATCTACATCAATCCTGTAAAACACGGTTATGTCAGTAAGGTCAGCGACTGGCCGTATTCAACATTTCATCGTGACGTTCGGGAAGGCGTGTATCCGGTGGATTGGGCGGGAGAGATCGAGCATTTTGCGGCGGGGGAGCGGAAGTAAAAAGCCGGGTGGCGGCTGCGCCTTACCCGGCCTACAAAACCCACGATCGTAGGCCCGGTAAGCGAAGCGCCACCGGGCGTTATGGCGACTCAGTCCTCAAAGAACCAGTACCCGCTGTTGACCAGCGCAGCCAGCATCGCGAGGAAGGACGGGTCCTCCAGCGCGTCGCCAAAGGTCTCGGCGGTCAACACCAGATGGCTGGCAATGGCATCCAGCGCCGGACGGTGCGGGGAGTCCAGCTTCTCACCGTTGACGAAGACATCCTCACCAATGCGCAGCACGCGCAATCCGCCCAGACGTACCAGCTTGTCGCCCTGCTGAAGGGCATCATAAATTTCGTCGGCCTGATACGGCGGCTCTGGCGGCGCAACGTCCAGCTCATGACGAGACTGGCTGATAAACTCACCAAACCACTGTCTGAAATGTTCCGGCTCGTTGATCAGATCCAGCATCATGCCGCGCAACTTATCGAGCTCCGCAGGCAGGATGTCTGCCGGATGCTCGCGCGCAGGCACATCCGGATCGCTATAACGATAGCTGCCCAGCTCGCGTTGCAGAACGTAATCGGCAAACCCGCTGATCATCTCGCGGCCGCTGGGTGCGCGGAACCCGACGGAGTAGTTAAGTGAGTTTTCCAGGGAATAACCTTCATGAGGGAATCCTGGCGGAATGTAGAGAATATCTCCCGGCTCCAGCTCTTCGTCGATAATCCCTTCAAACGGATCAACCTGAAGCAGGTCCGGATGCGGGCAGTGCTGCTTCATGGGCACTTTTTCGCCCACTCGCCAGCGGCGGCGGCCCGTCCCCTGAATGATAAACACGTCGTACTGGTCCAGATGCGGACCCACGCCGCCGCCCGGCACCGAGAAGGAGATCATCAGATCGTCCATGCGCCAGTCGGGCAGGGCACGGAACGGACGCATTAATGCGGCCGTCGGCTCGTGCCAGTGGTTGACCGCCTGCACCAGCAGCGACCAGTTGTTTTCGCCGAGATGATCGTAGCTTTCGAAAGGACCGTGGCTGACCTGCCATTTCCCGTCCTGGTGGCTGACCAGGCGGCTGTCGACTTCGTTTTCCATAGCCAGACCGGCCAGCTCATCAGGGGAGATAGGGTCGACAAAATTGCTGAACCCGCGTTTAAGAACCACCGGGCGTTTTTGCCAGTAGCGTTCAATAAACTCGGGCCAGTTAAGTGTTAAGTGATAATCCATATTTTTTTATTCCGCAGGCTCTTACTGACTCGGATTATAACGGAAGCTCAGCCCCCCGGCTGCGAGATCCTCGCATTTTTCACATAACGGGTTAACTATCGTTCGATGCAGGCTGTTGACGGCCAAAAATGACCTCCATTCTGGCACCGCCCAGCAAACTTTCGCCGGTTTCGATCTTTCCGTCGTACTGGTCAACAATCTCCCGGGCCACGGCGAGTCCCACCCCCTGGCCGGGACGCAACGTATCAGCGCGTTGACCGCGATCGAACACCACATCGCGTTTATTGCGCGGGATACCCGGACCATCATCCTCAACGATAATATGCAGTTCGTTATCGGTCTGACGCGCAGACACTTCCACGAACTCCAGACAGTATTTACAGGCGTTATCCAGCAGGTTGCCCATCACTTCCATAAAATCATTTTTCTCACCGACAAAACTTATCTCAGGCGAGATATCGAGGCTGATGTTCACCCCTTTACGCTGATATACCTTGTTGAGGGCGGAAGTGAGGTTATCCAGAAGCGGAGCCACGGGATGCAGTTCGCGGCTCAGCAGCGCGCTTCCGGAACGCATACTGGCACGATGCAGATAATAGCCAATTTGCTGGGAGATACGGCTGATCTGTTCCAGCATGACCGGCTCGGCATCATCCACGCTTAGCGTGGAGCTGCGCATGGAACGCAGGGTACTTTGCATGACCGCCAGCGGCGTTTTCAGGCTGTGGGTCAGGTCGGTCAGGGTGGTACGGTACTTATCATAGCGTTCGCGTTCACTTTTCAGCAGGCGGTTGAGGTTACGTACCAGGCTGGTGAGCTCACGGGTGGTTTCCGGATTAAGCTTCTCGCGATGATGTTCCTCCAGCTCGCGAACCTCTTTCGCCAGTGACTCAATGGGCCGCAGGCTCCACCACGCCGCGACCCACAGCAGCGGGATCACCAGCAGCAGATTCGCCGCAAGCACATAGACGAACCAGCTCCAGACCATATAGGAACGCTTAAGCTCGACCGGAATGGTGTCGATCACCACGATGGTCAGCTGCGGCATGTTCAGTGTCGCCGGATAGAGATTAATCGCAACGGAGTGCGTCATCTCGGTTTCGGCATCATCGGCGCGGATCTCGTTCAGCTTTTGCTGCAGGGAACGATCTTCCCGGATCAGCGAGCTGGTGGTATTGAGATCGGCTTCAATTTCATGAAATCCGTTGGTTTTGAGCCACTCCGGCCGAATGCTTTTGACCAGCCAGGGGATATCACGCTGCGCCCAGAGTAGTTTGCCCTTTTCGTTATAAATCAGGGCCAGCGTGGGGCTCTGCTGGTTGAGATTTTCCGGCATCTCGACGGTGATTTTGTTGTTTTCCCACTTCGCCAGGGTATAAAACAAATTACTTTCGCCACGCAACAGGCGAAAGGTGGTTTTATCAAAGCTGACGCTGTAACCTACCAGCGCGACCATGCCGTAGGAGAGCGACAGCACCAGCACGACGGCAGCCGTTGCCAGTAAAAAACGTACCCGCAGCGACAGGGGCAAAATATGGCGCAAGATCCGTCTCATTTAGCGTAATTCGAACAGATAGCCCTGGCCACGGACGGTAGTAATGACGTCCTGCGGATACTGTGCCTGGATTTTCTTACGTAAACGTCCCATCAGCACATCAATGGTATGGCTCTCGCGCAGTTCGGCATCAGGATAGAGCTGAAGCATTAAGGAATCTTTACTCACTACCTTGCCGCTGTTACGGATCAGCGTTTCCATAATGGTGTATTCGAAGGCGGTTAGCTTGATCACTTCATCGTTGATCGCTAATTCCCGACGGGAGAGGTCAACCTGGAAAGGCGGGATGGAGATAACCTGTGAAGCCAGTCCGCTGTTACGGCGTAGCAGGGCCTGCATGCGGGCCGCCACCTCTTCAATGTGAAACGGCTTGGTAACGTAATCATCTGCTCCCGCGCTGAGCACCTCGACCTTATCCTGCCAGCCTTCACGGGCGGTCAGAACCAGAACCGGCAGGGAAACATCATGGCTGCGCCAGCGACGTATCAACGAGAGGCCGTCTTCATCGGGCAGCCCTAAATCGACAATGGCGATATCCGGCAGGTGTTCATTGAGATAATAATCGGCTTCTTTTGCATCTTCAGCATCGTCCACCTGATGTCCCATCTCCTGAAGCTGAACCTTCAGGTGATGACGTAGCAATGCGTTATCCTCAACAACCAGTACGCGCATCATCTTTTCTCCCAGAATGAATAGTATGAATAGTTTAACGCTGATTATGTTGCTGTGGGGATAAACATTGAGTAAACCGGGGAAAAGCAACCCCCTTTCCGGGCGGAAAGGGGGGAGGGGATATTACTTCAGCTCGTCGACCATGGTGATGGCGCGGCCAATGTAGTTCGCCGGGGTCATCGCTTTCAGACGCGTTTTCTCTTCTTCTGGCAGGGCCAGACCGTCGATAAACTGCTTCATGCCTTCGGCGTCAACGCGTTTGCCGCGGGTCAGCTCTTTCAGTTTCTCGTACGGTTTTTCGATACCGTAACGACGCATGACGGTCTGAATCGGCTCTGCCAGCACTTCCCAGTTGTGATCCAGTTCGTCCAGCAGACGATCGCGGTTCACTTCCAGTTTGCTCACGCCTTTCAGGGTGGACTGGTAAGCGATCAGCGCGTAGCCAATGCCCACGCCCAGGTTACGCAGTACGGTGGAGTCGGTCAGGTCGCGCTGCCAGCGGGATACCGGCAGTTTACTGGCCATATGCTGCAGCACGGCATTCGCCAGACCCAGATTGCCTTCGGAGTTTTCGAAGTCGATAGGGTTCACTTTGTGCGGCATGGTTGACGAGCCGATTTCACCGGCGATGGTTTTCTGTTTGAAGTGGTTCAGCGCGATGTAGCCCCACACGTCACGATCGAAGTCGATCAGAATGGTGTTGAAGCGTGCGATGCAGTCAAACAGCTCCGCAATATAGTCATGCGGCTCAATCTGGGTGGTGTACGGGTTCCACTGAATGCCCAGCGAGGTCACGAACTCTTCGCTGAACTGGTGCCAGTCCACTTCCGGGTACGCGGCGATGTGGGCGTTATAGTTACCGACAGCACCGTTGATTTTGCCGAGGATCTCAACCTGCTCCAGTTGACGATACTGGCGCTCCATACGGTACGCTACGTTCGCCATCTCTTTACCCATTGTGGAGGGGGTAGCTGGCTGACCGTGGGTACGGGAAAGCAGCGGGATGTCGCGGTATTCCACGGACAGCGCTTTCACTGCGTCGATGATTTTACGCCAGTATGGCAGCACCACTTCTTTACGTGCGGTGGAGAGCATCAGGGCGTGGGACAGGTTGTTGATGTCTTCTGAGGTACAGGCGAAGTGAATGAACTCAGACACGGCGTGCAGCGCAGGAACACTTTCCACTTTCTCTTTCAGGAAATACTCAACCGCTTTTACGTCGTGGTTGGTGGTGCGCTCAATGGTTTTAATGCGCGCAGCATCTTCTTCGTTGAACTCAGCCACGATTTTATCAAGGTAATCGTTTGCCTGGGCGTCAAAAGCAGGAACTTCCTTGATTGCTGCCTGGGCGGCCAGCTTTTGCAGCCAGCGTACTTCAACCTGAACACGGAACTTCAGCAAACCATATTCGCTGAAGATCCCGCGCAGCGCGCTGACTTTATCGCCGTAGCGTCCATCGACAGGGGATACGGCGGTCAGTGAGGATAATTCCATAATTCGCAACTCCGGGAGGTTAACAATGAGCAAGAATTTGTTTTGCCTGAGTGGTCAGGCGATTACGAGAAAACATTAACTGCAGGCGGCCACCACCAACCTGGTGCCACAGCACGGCGGCACGGATCCCTGCCAGCAGGGAGGCGCGTACTTTTGCCTGTACCTGTGGGCTTTGCAGCACAGCAGGGGAGCCGGTGACCTGAATACGCGGGCCGAGCGGGCTGATGACGTCGACATAAATGCCGGCCATGGCGCTCAGTAGCGTGTCGGACTGCAGGTCAAAATGGTCGAGCTGACGCTGTAACCCGGCAATCCGATCGCCCAGGGTATTGAGCGCGCCTTTTGCCGCGCTCAGTTTACGCTCCAGCACCATCAGGCTTAACGTGTAGCGGGTCAGCTCTGCGTTTAACCCCTGACGGCTACTGGCGTTGAGCACGCCAAGCAGGGTTTCAAGACCGAGACGAAGATTGGTTTCACTGCCGCCGAACACACCCAGGGTAGAGCCGGGGTTGAGGTCGATAACGCTGTTGAGTGAAACGTGCAGGGCATCAGCGTCGCAATGACCCTGATGTGCCAGCTGTTGCACCAGACGGGCTGACTGGCATATTCCCGCCAGTGCCAGGGTGATGTCATAGTAGTTCTTCGCCACACGGTCTCCTTTATGTGTGCAATCGTGTTAAACAGCGGGCAGCGGCAGGCGCTGTTCAATAATCCCGCCACCCAGGCAGATTTCGCCGCTGTAGAAGACAGCAGACTGACCCGGGGTGACGGCGGCAACCGGCTCGTCGAAACGCACATCAATGCGATCGTCATCAAGCGCAGTCACGGTGCAGGGAATATCGGTCTGACGGTAACGTGTTTTCACCGTGCAGCGCAGTGTGCCTTTTAACGGCTCACGATCGACCCAGTGCAGCTGTTGCGCGATAAGGCCAACGGACATCAGACGCGGATGGTCGTGTCCCTGGGCCACAACCAGAATATTGTTTTCGACATCTTTGTCGACAACGTACCACGGATCTTCGCTACCCTCTTTGGTCCCGCCGATACCCAGGCCTTTACGCTGGCCGAGCGTGTGGTACATCAGCCCCTGGTGTTGGCCAATTTCGTCGCCATCGACGGTGACAATTTTGCCCGGCTGTGCCGGCAGGTAACGACCGAGGAAATCACGGAACTTGCGCTCGCCGATGAAGCAGATGCCGGTAGAATCTTTTTTCTTCGCGGTGATCAGATCCAGCTCTTCCGCGATTTTACGCACCTGCGGCTTTTCCAGCTCGCCAACCGGGAACAGGCTCTGGGCGATTTGCTCGTGGCTCAGCGTATAGAGGAAGTAGCTCTGATCTTTGTTGCCGTCCAGACCGCGCAGCAGCTGGCTTTTGCCATTCACATCTGCGCGACGCACGTAGTGACCGGTCGCAATGTAGTCTGCGCCCAGATCTTCCGCGGCGAATTCCAGGAAGGCTTTAAATTTGATCTCTTTGTTGCACAGAATATCCGGGTTTGGCGTACGTCCGGCTTTGTACTCTTCGAGGAACAGTTCAAAAACGTTGTCCCAGTATTCTGCGGCAAAGTTAACGGTGTGCAGTTCAATGCCGAGCTTATCGCACACGGCCTGCGCATCGGCGAGATCCGCTGCGGCAGTGCAGTATTCCTCGCCATCATCTTCCTCCCAGTTCTTCATGAACAGGCCCTCCACCTTATAGCCCTGTTGCTGTAACAGGTAGGCGGAAACGGAGGAATCGACACCGCCGGACATGCCGACGATTACTTTTTTCTGGCTGTTATCTGACATGGAATACTCACGACATTGAACTTCAAGGCGGCGTATTCTATCACGCCCCCCCACCATTGACACCCTCTGTAAACGGCCAGTTAAATGCGCCGATGACATCCAGCGGTAAGCGACCGGCAGATTGCCAGCAGCGAATGCTTTCCGCAACCAGCGGCGAGCGCAGGTTTGGCGCGTTCAGGATCTCGTCGGCGGTGACCCACAGGCAGCGGTCAATATCGTCATCCTGCGGTTCCGTGGCGCACGTTTCGCTAAGCTCAACGGCAAACAAAAAACGCAGGAACGGGGTGCTGTCGGGCGCAATCCACTGGTGCATACGGATGAAATGCTGGGGCTCAGCGTGAATACCGGTCTCTTCCCACAGCTCGCGTTTCGCCGCCTGCAGCAGGGTCTCATTGGCTTCAAGGTGTCCGGCAGGCTGATTCCACAGCGCTTTGCCGTTAATGCTCTCTTCCACCACAAGGAATTTCCCCTGGGCGTGGACCACACAGGCAACCGTGACATGAGGTTTAAACATAGTGACTCCTTAAGAGGTAACGTCCCGCCATTCACCGTTGGCGAGCGTTTCCAGCGTGTAGTTGCCCATGGCGTAGCGGATCAGGCGCAGGGTCGGAAAGCCAACGTGTGCGGTCATGCGCCGAACCTGACGGTTGCGGCCTTCATAAAGGGTGATTTTGAGCCAGCTGGTCGGAATCGATTTGCGTTCGCGGATAGGCGGGTTGCGCGGCCACAGCCACGCCGGTTCATTCACGCGCTCAATACCTGCGGGCAGGGTGGGGCCATCGTTCAGCGTGACGCCTTTGCGTAATGTTTCCAGCGTCTCGTCATCCGGCTCTCCTTCCACCTGGACGAAGTAAATTTTTCCGGTGCGTTTCCCGGGCTGGGTGAGCTTCGCCTGCAGCGCGCCGTCGTTGGTTAAGACCAGCAGGCCTTCGCTGTCACGGTCCAGACGACCGGCCGCGTAGACCCCCTGAACAGGAATGTAGTCCTTCAACGTGCTGCGTCCGGCTTCGTCGGTAAACTGCGGCAAAACATCGTAGGGTTTATTGAACAAAATCACCCGCTTTGGCTGGGTTTGTTGCGGTCTTCTGGCGGCTTGTCGCGAGCTGAATCGCTCAACCCGGTGTTTTGTAAAAGAAGTTTTCTTCATGGTATTTTCAGGCGTTATCAATTGCCGCATTATAGCCTAATAACGAAGACCTTTCATGGCGTCGGACAATCAGGTACTATCGAAGGGCTCATTACAATTTATTAACATAAGATCAGTAACAACCAGAAGCGCTCGAAGGAGAGGTTAATGGAAAGCAAAGTAGTTGTTCCGGCGGAAGGTAAAAAGATCACCCTGCAAAACGGCAAGATTAACGTTCCTCACAATCCGATTATCCCGTTCATCGAAGGTGACGGTATCGGTGTAGACGTTACCCCGGCAATGCTGAAGGTGGTTGATGCCGCTGTTGAGAAAGCCTACAAAGGCGAGCGTAAAATTTCCTGGATGGAAATTTACACCGGTGAGAAATCGACTCAAGTTTATGGCCAGGACGTCTGGCTGCCAGCTGAAACGCTGGACCTGATCCGCGAATACCGCGTTGCGATCAAAGGCCCACTGACGACGCCAGTTGGCGGCGGTATCCGTTCCCTGAACGTGGCACTGCGTCAGGAGCTGGACCTGTACGTCTGTCTGCGTCCGGTTCGTTACTATCAGGGCACCCCAAGCCCGGTTAAGCACCCAGAACTGACCGATATGGTTATCTTCCGCGAAAACTCAGAAGACATCTACGCCGGTATCGAATGGAAAGCTGACTCTGCAGATGCAGAAAAAGTGATTAAATTCCTGCGCGAAGAGATGGGCGTGAAGAAAATTCGCTTCCCTGAGCATTGCGGTATCGGCATCAAGCCATGCTCCGAAGAAGGGACCAAGCGTCTGGTGCGTGCGGCCATTGAATACGCGATCACCAACGACCGTGACTCTGTGACCCTGGTTCACAAAGGCAACATCATGAAGTTCACCGAAGGCGCGTTCAAAGACTGGGGCTACCAGTTGGCGAAAGAAGAGTTCGGCGGCGAGCTGATCGACGGCGGCCCATGGCAGAAAATCAAGAACCCGAACACCGGCAAAGAGATCATCATTAAAGATGTGATCGCCGATGCGTTCCTGCAGCAGATCCTCCTGCGTCCAGCGGAATACGACGTGATCGCCTGTATGAACCTGAACGGTGACTACATCTCTGACGCCCTGGCCGCTCAGGTTGGCGGTATCGGTATTGCCCCTGGCGCGAACATCGGTGACGAGTGCGCCCTGTTCGAAGCGACCCACGGTACTGCGCCAAAATACGCAGGCCAGGACAAAGTGAACCCAGGCTCGATCATCCTGTCCGCAGAGATGATGCTGCGTCATATGGAATGGTTCGAAGCCGCAGACCTGATCGTTAAAGGGATGGAAGGCGCGATTAACGCGAAAACCGTAACGTACGATTTCGAACGTCTGATGGAAGGCGCTAAACTGCTGAAATGTTCAGAGTTTGGCGACGCGATTATCGCGAACATGTAATCCAGATTCTGGGTTAAACAAGAGCGGGGGCCTGAGGGTTCCCGTTTTTTTTGCCTCTGCCTGTGGGAGACAACACGATGTTAGCCACCGTCCTTATCACGGTTGTTGCGTTAATTCATCTCTATATTATGGTGCTGGAGATGTTCCTGTGGAATACCAAAACCGGTCATAAGGCCTTTAATCTGCGTCCCGACTTTGCGCGCGACACCCGCGTGCTGGCCGCAAATCAGGGGCTGTATAACGGTTTTCTGGCGGTGGGGTTGCTCTGGAGCCTCTGGCTTGGCGAAAAAGGTATTCCGGTGGCGATCTTCTTCCTGGTCTGCGTGTTGATTGCCGGACTATTCGGCGCAGTCACCGCCAGCCGAAAAATTCTTTATGTGCAAGCCATGCCCGCGCTCGCAGCGCTGCTTGCGTTACTCATCTGAAGCAAGGCTTTGGTTGCGGGAAGGCGTCCGATATACTGGTGCCTTTACCCTTACTGGTTAGCGACGAGACTGTTATGAACAACACTATCCCACTGAAATATTATGACATTGCCGAGGAATACGCGTCGGAAGCGGCAGAGCAGGTCGCAGAGTCTGAGCATGATGCGCTGGCACATTATTTCCAGCTGCTGCTCAACCGTTTAGCGAAGAATGAGGAGATAAGCGAGGACGCTCAGCAAGAGATGGCCGCAGAGGCTGGGATCCGCGCTACCCGTATTGATGATATTGCGAATTTCCTCAATCAGTGGGGAAATGAATAACCTGCCTCAAACACCATTATGCTGATGCTTTGCCTGACCGCTCGGCATCACGCTATCGGACCACAGTCATTTATTCCGCAGAATAGGCGACGCCGGTGAGTCGTTTTGCCAGCTCACTGCGGGTGAGTGATTTAGAAAAGTACCATCCCTGGATTAGCGCATCGGGATATCTGTCAGCAATGAAGCGATACTGTATTTCATTTTCCACCCCTTCAAATACCAGGGTTTTATTCAGTTTTGCCAGCGCGTCGCTAAAGATCACAAAAATATTTTGCTTATAATGCTCGCTGATGCCATCAACCAGCGACTTATCGATTTTGATTTCATCATATTCGAGCAGCGACAGTCTGGCGAGGTTGGAGTTTTGCACGCCAAAATCATCGATTGATATTTTAACGCCGAGCGCTTTAAGCTCCTGACAAAATCCCTCGAGAATATCGGCGCTGGAAACGGCTTTTTCAGAGAGCTCAACCTTTACCAGGGAGAGGGGAAGGTGATTGGCCAAACAGACTCGCTGCAAAACGTGAATAAACTGGCCGTCTTCAATTTCCTTGCGTCCAACATTAAGTGAGACAATCAGCTGATGTTTAATCGCCAGCGGAGCGATTTCAGAGAGCGATTTTTCGATAATGTTACAATAATATTTTTTATAGAGACCAATCTTCTTAATTAATGGAATGAAAAGCTCCGGGGAAACATCCCCCTGTTTTTGATCGCGCCATCTCGACAGCACTTCTACGCCCACTATTTTTTGATCGTGAATGCGAATAATCGGCTGATAGTTAACGCTGATGGTGTTCGTTAACACGGCTTTAATCAGCGTGCGTTCCAGCGAAAAACGATCTTCATAAAGACGGAAGATAAAGAGCGTTATCGCGACCCAGATAAAATATAAAATGACAGCCAGAAGCGCAAAGATAAACGGGGGTAACGAGGCCAGCCCTGCGTCGTGATGCGTCACAATAACACACAGGTCCCAGAAGGCGCTGCACCGGGTAAGGGTCAGGGTAAACAACGTCGAATGCAGCCAGCTCTGCTGCGTTAACTCAGGGGCGGTGGTAAAAAACGTTCTGCTGAGGTCTTTGGTGGTGGCGCTCAGCGAATAGCTTGCCGTAACCGGGGTGAATTTATCGTAAGCATAGCGGGAGGTGAAAATAATAATATTGTTATAAATAGCCGCATTGCCTGTGAAAAAATCTTTTCTGGAAAACTGCGCCAGCAGAAAGCCTCTCGGCGTTTTATGCAGTTCTGTGGGAAGCGCAATGGGCGTGGCAAGTTTTCCCCAAAACGCGGTACAGACTATTTTTCCATTTTCAATAAAACCGATATCACCGAAATAGAGGCTATCCAGCTTTATTTGTCTGTAGCTATCGAGACTGGATTTATCGCACCCTTGTGTCGTAATACTTTTCAGGGCCAGCGCTACGCTTTGGGAGAGATCTTCTGAATAACGTAAGAGGGTATGGGATATTTCACGCTGTTTGCTCTTCTGTTGACCCACGATAACAGCATTGACCGCATAAAGAGAGAGGAGGACCAGAAGCGTTGAAACGATAGCAACGGCAATCATTTTTTTCATTTTCCAGCGATCCTGTCCACTCCCTGATTGCTCAAATATTAACACAGCCAGGGTAAGGCACAAGCCCGACAGTCGCAGCCTGTGAGCACTATCAGGCGGATGAACTCATACGAAAGCATCAGTTTTTTAAGATAAATCTCAGCTAAGCTTTTTTCATTGCTATTAAGGTACGCCGGGTTTGCCACAGACTTGTCTTCAAACATCCATGCTTATTTTTTCTATTAAGGAAAACATCGTGCGCAACGTAACGATCGCTATTGTCAGTACTCTTTTTCTCTTTCTGAGCGGTATTGTGATCGTTAACGGGCAGTTGGCGAAACAGAATAATATTCATACCGCGACAGCCGTCAGTGCGGCTCAGGTCTGTACCCGTAGCGGACAACGGGTGTCAGGGACAGAGGCCGCGTTAAAACCGCATCAGCGTGTCGTCATGATCCTGCAGCAGGGATGGCGTCTGATATTGCTCATTCTCGCGCTTTCCGTGACGGTGGGCATTTTAATCCACCGCTACAAGGGAAAAAGCACCTCCATTGAAGACGATCTGCGTAAGGCCATTTTGCAGGGGGAGATTGTTCCCTATTATCAGCCCATCGTGAAGGGTGATACCGGCGGATTGTACGGTGTGGAAGTCCTGGCCCGATGGAAACATCCGAAATCAGGCTTTATCCCGCCGGATGTCTTTATCCCGATTGCTGAACGTAGCGGTTTG
The DNA here is from genome assembly GCF_026319105.1 of Enterobacter sp. HSTU-ASh6. Lineage (NCBI taxonomy): Bacteria > Pseudomonadati > Pseudomonadota > Gammaproteobacteria > Enterobacterales > Enterobacteriaceae > Enterobacter > Enterobacter sp. HSTU-ASh6. Next base: position 117,227 of record NZ_WSPD01000012.1, read on the forward strand.
ATTATCCCGCTGACCAAAGGGTTAATGGCGAAAGTGGTTACTCAGCTTAAGCCGCTGTTGTCGAAACTGCCGGACGGCTTTCATATTGGGGTGAACATCAGCGCCAGGCACATCGATGCTCCTTCTTTCATCGGCGATTGCCGCGTGTTCGGCAAAGGGTTTCAGGGGAAAGAAGTCAAACTGGTGCTCGAGGTAACCGAGCGTGAGCCGCTGGTTGATAATCCTCACCTGGTGGAAAACCTCAATCTGCTGCATAAGGCCGGTTTTGTCATTGCCCTGGATGATTTTGGTACGGGCTATTCCGGGCTATCGTGCCTTAATGCGCTTGCCATTGATTACATTAAAATTGATAAGAGTTTTGTGAACCGGGTGTCAGAGGAGAAGGACTCCACGATCCTGCTGGACTGCGTTATTGATCTCGCGAAAAAACTCTCACTGCGTATTGTGGCGGAAGGTGTAGAAACGAAGGAGCAACTGGAGTATCTCAACCGTAATGAGATTACCCTGTTACAGGGATATTATTTTGGTAAACCCGTCTCCTATATAGACTTTATTAAAATCATTTTATCTAAGCCCAGGGAGGCCGTAAGTCTGTAAAAACCTCGCCCTTTGCAGTGCGCCTGGAATAAGGCGGTCGCCAGGCGGTGAAAAAAGAAATAAAGACGAGCTTCTGTTGTATGCTTAAGTGCAATTCATTTTCCTCTTATCCTGAGCTTTGTTACAGTGACAAGAGTTGTCAGCCAGGGACGTCAGGCGTGATAAGGTGGAATAGCTCGTGCATGTGAAAAATACTTTTTACACAACAACCATTACCGTCATCATTGTCTCCTTGATCATCTCGTTGTCGCTTGCCGTCCAAATTGCCACGTCCAGACAGCAGTCAATCCAGCAAATTAATACCAGCGTCGCCAACCTGAGCCATACCCTTGATGTCTACACCGAGGGGATCATGCGCCAAAGTGAAATGTTAATTACTACCGTTTCCGACATGATCGAAATTTATGGCATGACCGCGCAACAGGCGATCAATATTCAGCGGATGATAAACGATCAGGATAATCTTCTTACCCAGATTAATAATGTGGTTGTTTACAATGCACAGGGCGATATCTTTACCGCATTGCACGAAAGTTTTACCGGGCCGCGTAAAGGCTCGGACAGAGAATTTTTTATCTACCATAAGGAAAATAAAAATCAGCAGATTTTTATTGGTGAGCCGGTGGTAAGCAGAACCAATGGTAAATGGGTGATCACCATCAGTCGGCGCCTTGAAACCCCCTCCGGGGCTTTTAACGGTGTCGTGGTGGTCACGCTGGGTATCGAGAATTTTCTCGCGCTGTACGGACAGATTAATATCGGTCACTCGGGGGTGATTGGCTTAACGACACAATCTGGCGTGCTACTGGTCCGTTATCCTTTTAAAAATACCTATATCGGCACCATTGTTTCTGACTCACCCCTCTTCAGGAAATACCTCAAGGTACAAAATACAGGGATAGCCAGCTCCATCTCGCGGTTTGATAAAATCGAGCGCATTTATGCCTATGAGAAAAACAAACGCTACGGGCTGGTCACCACCGTGGCCGTCAGCATTGATGAAGCTCTCTCTCCCTGGCGCAAACAGGCCATTCAGCTGGCGGTACTGATTTTCGTTTTCGCGGCGATACTCATCGTTGCGTCATGGTTCCTCTATTCCGACTTGTCCCGAAAAGCGCGGGATAACAAAGCGCTAAAAATTATCGCCTCTGAGGATGCGCTGACCGGGCTGTACAACCGCCGCATCTTTGATGAAAGGATCCTCTCGGAAATCGCGCGGTGTGCTGCCCATGACGCGCCGATATCGATGCTCCTTGTGGATGTGGACTACTTTAAAAAATACAACGATAACTACGGTCATCCGGAAGGGGACCGGTGCCTGGCACTGCTGGGTAACAGTCTCCGGGAGAGCCTGACCCGTGATAACCAGACTGTGGCGCGATATGGCGGAGAGGAATTCGCTCTGATATTACCTGATACGGATATTCAGGAGGCGCTTCGTCTGGCGCAGACCATTATTCGCAATGTCTATTCCCTGCAAATCGATCATGCTTTTAGCCCCTTCAGGCGGGTTACGGTCAGCGTCGGGATTTCCACTGCGCGCGCCGTCGACATCGCAGGCAGCCAGCAGAACCTGATTATTGCCGCTGACCAGGCACTCTACCAGGCAAAACGCGCCGGACGTAATCGTTATACGTTTGTTGGATTATGAGTAAAAAAAAGCCCACTCAGGAGTGGGCAAGAAATACTGGAAGCAATGTGAGCAATGTCGTACTGAATACCTGAGTATTTCTCTCAACTATTCAGTATTGAGAAAGATAATCTTTCTCAATAAAAGATGCAACCCTACATTTCATGTGGTGCGATCTGTCCGCTGGCTAATCGTTACGCACTCTCTCGTTGTGATGCTTATCACGAATTTCCTTTCTCAGATCCTGTGCTATTCTTTTTTGTGTCGTTGATTTAATGACAAAAACCATACAGAGAGGAACGTTATGGGAATTTTATCCTGGATTATCTTTGGGCTTATTGCGGGTATTCTGGCGAAGTGGATCATGCCGGGCAAAGATGGCGGTGGGTTTATCGTCACCGTAATACTGGGTATTGTCGGCGCGGTAGTCGGCGGCTGGATCAGTACGTTGTTCGGGTTTGGCAAGGTCGATGGCTTTAACTTCGGTAGTTTCGCCGTCGCGGTGATTGGTGCACTGGTTGTTCTGTTTATCTACAGAAAGATCAAAAGCTAAGCCCTGTAAGCGTTAAAAAAGGCTGCCAGATGGCGGCCTTTTTACGTTGCGGGTTTACCACCAGCCAAGCTGCGTGCCGGCGAATACCGCGAGGGCAACGATCAGCATAATGACGGTTGTTTTGCGCATTTATGCTCCTGGAGCCGCATAACCGCCGACAAAAAACCATGTTAAAAAGACCACCGCCGTTATAAAAATAACGACCGGGAAGAGGATCCCTATTCTCATACCATCACCTGTTTCGGTTTCTATAACGCCGTAGAGTGTACGGGGTTAATCCATAGTGAGAAAGCGTGTTTTGCTTTTTCCTTTCTTATCCTGATACATCGCGACGTCCGCGGCACGTAATGCGCTGTCCGGATCGGTTGCGCCTGGGTCAACTTCGATAACGCCGAGGCTGGCTCCCGGATAGATAATGTGAACGCTGCCCAGCCAGTATTCACCGGCAATACAGGCGCTGAGACGCGTTTTGAGCAGGGTGACCTGCGTGATATCGCCTTCACTGTGGGGCTGGCCCAGCGACGCCACCAGAAACTCATCACCACCCAGCCTGCCAATGATGTCGTCCTGCTGCTTTCCTTCCGTCAGACGCTTGCCCACTTCAACCAGGAACTGGTCACCGGCTTCGTGTCCATAACGGTCGTTAATCAGTTTGAAATCATCCAGATCGATAAACGCGATGATGGCGTTACGCTTCAGGTGCCGGGCCAGCGAAAACAGGGTGGTCAGATCCTCAAACAGGGCACGACGGTTGGGTAAACCGGTCAGGGCATCGGTATAAGAGTGCGCAATGAGGGCCGCGTTGGCTTCGCGAAGCTGGGTGACCAGCGACTCCTTCTGGATGTACTGGCCAATCAAACCCGCGAATAATCTCAGCACCTGCTCACCGCGCTCGCTGAGGGGTTTCTTCGCCGTGCTGGTGGCGCAGAGCGTTCCGTACAATGAACCATCGGCAAGATGGACGGGGATGCTCATATAGGTAGTAATGCCAAGCGCTTTTGCCGCTTCACATTCAGGCCAGCGTTCGGGGACGTCGTTACTGAACAGGGTATCGCTATCCAGCGCGCGCTTGCACAGCGTTTCATCCCAGGGAACGCTCAACCCTTCGGGGATCGTCATCTGCTTGCTGTTGCGGGCGTAGAGGATATGCTGCAGCCGGGCCTGGATATCCACTTTAGTGAGGTAAGTTGACTCCATGTCGGTCACGATCTCCAGCATCTCCAGTAACTGACGAACGAGGCTTTCAAGGGATTGTTCAGTGGCGAGGGTTTCTGAAACACGGGCAAGGATAATATCCGACATGACGTAGAATGACTCCCAGGCAGAAGACGTCTGCATCTGCATGTTATGCTGAATTTTTAGGCTTCAGCCATAGTAAAACATGAATATAAAAAATTTAATATATGCGCGGGTTGGGGGAGAGGGCGAAAAAAGCCCCGGCGTTGAGGACCGGGGCAAAGACATCTTGATTACGGAATGATGTTCTCTGGTCATATCGAGAACATTCCGCACTATAGGCTGGAAAAGTGCAGTTAAAATGGAGAAATCATGGAGAACGCGGCGCTGGCCCGTTACCCTTAGCCTGTCATGATGTCAAAAGGATCAATAAGATGAGATTTCTGCTTCTGGCCCTTGCGCTACCGCTGGCGGCCTGCACGACAAAAACCACCCCGCCGGATGCCCCTCAGCCACCGCATGCTATCGGGATGGCTAACCCGGCTTCCGTCTACTGTCTGGAAAAAGGGGGAGAGCAGATCCCGATCCAGAGCCCACAGGGCGTGCGCACGGAGTGCAAATTACCCGATGGTAAAGTGATCGATGAATGGGACCTCTACCGTCGCGATCACCCGCAACCCGCCAGGTGACAGCGGGGCCGGGATTGCGATACACTTCTCTTTAGGATTATTCTTAGCCAGTTTCTGGCCATCGTTATCGTGAGAGAAGTATGTTTCAGCTTAAACCGGGCAGCATGGCGTTAATCGTGGGTGCCCGCACGGCGTCAGGCCGTCGCAATATTGGTAAATCTGTTGAGTTATTTGGCCTTTGCCAACCCGGCCTGCGCTTCGTTAACCCGGTTAACGGCGTAATGACACAATTACCCGCCACGGCAGATCGCGCACTTTGGCTGGTGACGGGTGATGTCTACGCCTTTGACAATCAGCATGGCTTTGCGTTTGTTCGCGCCGAACATCTGATGCCGCTCAACCCGGATGAAGCACCGCAGATTCTCGGTGAACTCACCGTCAGCTGATTACAGATGGCGCAGCCAGTCAGCTAAGACCTGCGCGTGATTTTGTTCCGTGTTTTTGGCAGCAAACAGCAGCGTGACGGTCTGCTTTTTGGCCCGCGCCGCCAGACGCATGCCGTCGTCCACATGCTGCGCCAGCTCTTCCCGATAGGCCTGACTGAAGGCCGCGAAATCAAGAGTTTCGCTGTGAAAGGCCTTGCGTAATTCATTCGACGGCGCGAGCGCTTTACACCATTCATCATAGGCGAGGTCCGTTTTTTTAACCCCGCGCGGCCACAGTCGGTCCACCAGCACCCGGTAGCCGTCCTCCGGGCTAGCCTGTTCGTATACCCGTTTGCATTGAATCATGATCCTACCCTCCCAATTTAAGGTATTGTGATAACTGCAAAAGATCGGTAGTCTGAGGTTCCTTATGTTATCTGATAATTCTCTGGCATAAGGAACCTTTCATGGAACACCTCCCGGTTAAAACGACGCTGCGCATTGCGCTGGTTGGCGACTACAATCCCGTTGTTATTGCGCATCAGGCGATCCCGCTGGCCATTGACGATGCCGCTGCCGTCCTTGACCTCACCGCCGATTACGACTGGCTTGCCACCACGGAGCTCACCAGCCCGGAAGATCTGGTGGGCTACGATGCCATCTGGCTGGTTCCTGCAAGCCCCTATAAAAACACGGAAGCTGCTTTTATCGCCGCGCGCTACGCCCGTGAAAACGGCATTCCGTTCCTGGGCACCTGCGGTGGGTTCCAGCATGCGTTGATCGAGTATGCCCGTAATGTGTTGGGCTGGAGCGATGCGGCACACGCTGAGACGGATACCGAAGGCACTATGGTGATTGCGCCGCTCACCTGCTCGCTGGTGGAAAAAACCGATGCCATTGAACTGCGTAATAATACGCTGATTGCGAAGGCGTACGGCAAACCGGAAATTGAAGAGGGGTATCACTGTAATTATGGCGTGTCGCCGGCCTTTGCCCAGGCGCTGGAGAGCGGTGATATGCATGTCACAGGCTGGGACGATCAGGGAGAAATTCGTGCCGCGGAACTGGTTACCCACCCGTTCTTTGTGATCACCTTATTCCAGCATGAGCGTGCTGCGCTGGAAGGCCGTCCGGTGGTGCTGGTACAGGCGATGCTGCGCGCGGCCCGCGGATAAAAAAGGCAGACCCGAGGGTCTGCCTCCGTATTTAACGGGGCGCGATCTCCCGGTCTCGCCCGGCCAGCATGCCGCAGACGGCCATGATCACTGCGGCCAGCGCGCAGCCCAGAAGCGGGAGACGCCAGTCTCCCGTGGTATCATGAATTTTCCCCATTACCGGCGGGCCACAGGCCGCGAGCAGATAACCAATCGACTGTGCCATGCCGGACAGCGCCGCCGCCTGATGCGCAGAGCTGGCGCGCAGACCGATGAACGTCAGACCGAGGATCATCGTTGCCCCGGTACCAAAGCCAAACACCAGCGTCCACATTACCGCCAGCTCAGGCATAAACCACAGGCCCGCCGCACTCACCGCGCACATCAGCGCCACCGCGCCGGCGATCCCCCGCTGATCCTTCAGACGGTGGAGGATCAGCGGAACGGCAAGACCCGGTACCGCCGTGGCCAGCTGTAAAAGTCCATGCACCGAGCCGGCCTGCGCTTCGCTGTAGCCGTGGCTGAGCAGTATCGCCGGCAGCCAGCCGATGATGACGTAGTAAATCAGCGAGTTGATCCCCAAAAAGAGCGTCACCTGCCAGGCGAGAGCCGAGCGCCAGATGGCACGGTTATGCAGCGCGCCAGCGCCCGTGACCGTCGCGACGTGTTCCTGACGCCACTGAGGCAACCACAGCAGCAGCGCGAGCAGTGGAAATACCATCAGCATCAGCAGCGCGCCATGCCAGCCCGCCGCCCCCTGCGCCAGGGGAACAATCAGTGCCGAGCCGAACGCCGCCGACACGCCCATCGTCAGGGAATAGGCGCCGGTGAGTTTCGCCACCTGGCCGGGAAAGTCACGTTTAATTAACCCGGGTAACAGTACATTGCCGAGCGCAATGCCGCAGCCAATCACCGCCGTTCCAGCGAAAAGCGCAGCGGCGGAGGGCAGGGAGCGCACGGCAATCCCGGCGCAAATCAACAGCAGGGCGATAAACAGGCTGCGCTCCATGCCGATGCGCCGGGCCACACCGGCTGCAAGCGGTGAGACCAGAGCGAAGGCCAGCAGCGGCAGGGTGGTCAGCAGACCGGTTTGCGCCGTGCTTAAGCCATAATCAAGACGAATAGTATCGAGCAGCGGGGCTGCCCCGGTAAAGGTGACGCGAAGCGTCGTGGCAATCATCAGGATGCCTGCGATCAGCAGCACGCCGTGTTTTCCTGAGGTGCGAAGTGCAGTAGTCATTTTGTTCTCATACGTTCAAGCGAGTGCACACCATACCGATTTTCGCGGCGGTTGAAATCAGGCTAAAATGACAGTTTATCGCTAAAATCGGACAACCTGATGATTGGTCTGGGACTGGACGGCTACGATCCTGATAGCCAGCACGATGCGGCCGTCGCATTTCGCATTCGCGTGGTGGCAGAGGAACAATATATTCCGCTTCATCACCACCGCAAGGGACAGCTAATTCTGGCCCTTGGCGGGGCGATCACCTGCGAAGTGGAAAATGCCATGCTGATGGTGCCGCCTCAGTATGCCGTCTGGATCCCCGGCCAGATGCCGCACAGCAACAGAGCCACGCCGGGGGCACAACTCTGCTTTCTGTTCATTGAACCGGGGACCGCGCGGTTGCCCGACCGCTGCTGCACCCTGAAAATCTCTCCGCTGGTACGGGAATTGATTTTATCGCTGGCAGAAAAATCACGTGAACAGTTGCACCTTGCGGCCACCTCACGGCTGGTGAATGTCCTGTTTGATGAACTGCCGCTCCAGCGCCAGGAGCATCTGCAACTGCCCGTCTCACCCCATCCCAAAATCCGGCTGATGAGCGAGAAGATGGCGGAAGAGCCGGCGGCCTGGCAGACGCTGGCGCAGTGGGCAAGCCACTTTGCCATGAGCGAACGCAACCTGGCACGGCTGGTGGTGAAGGAGACCGGCTTGAGCTTTCGCCGCTGGCGTCACCAGCTGCAGTTGATTGTGGCGTTACAGCATTTGATTAGCGGCAAATCAGTGCAGCAGGTGGCTCAGTCACTGGGCTATGACTCGACCACCGCGTTTATCACCATGTTTAAAAAGGGGCTGGGTCAGACGCCAGCGCGTTATATGGCCAGCCTGACTACGACTTCCCGATAAACAGCGAGACAAGACCCGCCGCAATCAGCGGGCCCACCGGAACGCCGCGAAAGAGCGCCACACCCAGCACGGTGCCCACCAGCAGGCCCGCTACCAGCGAGGGCTGGCTGCTCATCAGAGTGACGCCGCGTCCCCCCAGCCACGAAACAAAAATCCCCACCGCGATCGCCACCAGTGATTTCCAGTTGACGAACGAGTGCAGCAGCGTTGAGGCGGGAAGGGTACCGCTGGCGATGGGCGCCATCACCCCAATGGTTAAAATGATGATCCCGATGGTCAGCCCTTGTTTTTCTATCCACGGGAAAAAGGTATTGAGCGGTGTTACGCGCACAATGATAAGCACCAGAATCGAGATGGCGACGGTAGTGTTATGGCTGATAAAGCCGAGCGCGGCGAGCGCCAGCAGAATGAGCAGAGTCGGGTCAAACATAGGGGAATCCTTGCCAGAAAAATGATCCTGCTTACTGTACGCGGAAAAACGGTGGACAGGTTTAAAAAGATTTTTATCGCTGTCATAACCTTGTCATTTACGCGGATTAAAACGAAGGGAGATATCGCAAAAGGGGTCGCCATCATGAACGATCACATGTTTGTCGAAACGCTGATTATCTCCTCATCGTTTTTCGCCATCGCCGTTATTCTGGTCGCTTCCGTGCTGTTTCTGGAAAGAAAAGGCTGACAGGAGCGCCAGCCTGCGCGGTCAAGCTCTGTGGAACGTCACCAGCTCTGGACGGGCGATGCGCAGGTAATCCTGGGTGTCCATAATCACGGATTTCTCCAGCAGACCGGCGTTAAACGCGATTTCGTCAACGCGCTCGAACAGCAGCGGGTCGGCAACCAGCGCCAGATCAGGATGGAAGCTAAAGGGCGGGATGGCGCCAAACACGCAGGCGGTGAGAGCATCGACCTCGGCCGGGCTGGCGAGAGAGGCTTTCAGCCCACCAAAATGGCTGGCAAGCTGGCTCAGGTCGGCCTGCAGATCGGCGGCCAGGATCGCCAGAACGTGTTTTTTTACGCCGTTTCCCTTCACTTTGCACACCAGCGCTTTTGCCCCCTGGCGCAGTTCGGTCCCGCGAATTTCACTTACCGCTTCGCATTTTCCGACCGCCTCATGCTCCATGACGCGAAACCGTGCGCCCTGCTCGGTGAGTAAAGTAATCAGTTGCTGATGGGTTCCTGCCCCAATAACGTCGTCAGTCATAACGCTTTCCCGGTGAAAATCCAGTAGGTAGCTTTCTACATTAGCACGGGATGTACGGGGTCGGAAAACAGCCAGCGGGTTCGCTGGCTGTTGGATTATGCGTTGCTGGTGGCGGACTGCTTGTGGAACAGCTCCCTGAACACGGGATAAATATCATCCTGGTCACGGATGTGCTGCATGGCAAAATTATCAAACATCGACTGCAGATGTTCATACTCCCGCCACAGGGTCTGGTGTGCGCGACGGGTGATTTCGATATAGCTGTAGTAACGCACCACCGGCAGAATCTTTTTCGCCAGAATTTCGTGACACAGCGGTGAGTCATCTGCCCAGTTATCGCCGTCCGACGCCTGCGCGGCATAGATGTTCCACTGCGCCGGGTCGTAACGCTCTTTCACCACTTCATCCATCAGCTTCAGCGCGCTCGAGACGATGGTGCCCCCGGTCTCCTGAGAGTAGAAGAATTCATGTTCATCCACCTCTTTGGCCTGGGTATGGTGGCGAATATAGACCACTTCCACGTTCTTATACGTTCGGCTCAGGAAGAGATAGAGCAGAATATAAAAACGCTTCGCCATATCTTTGGTGGCCTGGTCCATGGAGCCGGAAACGTCCATCAGACAGAACATCACCGCCTGGCTGGAGGGTTCCGGTCGTTTTTCGTAGTTCTTGTAGCGCAGATCGAAGGTGTCGATAAACGGTACCCGGTCGATCTTCGCTCTCAGCTCGGCAATCTCTTTACGCAGGCGCTCCTCTTCCAGCAGTTGCGCCGGCTCGCTGTTTTCCACCACCTTCAGGCTGCTCTCCAGTTCGCGCAGCTCACGACGTTTTCCTGCCGTCATGGCCGTGCGTCGCGCCAGCGAGTTCTGCAGCGAACGCACGACGCTGATATTGGCGGGCACACCGTTGGCGGTATAACCCGCGCGATGGGTTTTGTATTCATTGAGCTGACGGTGCTGATTCTTTTTCAGATTCGGCAGCGCCAGGTCTTCGAACAGCAGGTCGAGATATTCATCTTTTGAGATCTGGAAGACAAATTCGTCCTGACCTTCACCGTCCTGGCTGGCCTGTCCCTGACCGCTTCCTGAACCACCGCCGCCGCCCTGAGGACGCTCAATTCTGTCGTTCTGAACGAAGTGGTCATTACCTGGGTGTACGCGATGGCGCAGACCGCCTCGCCCCTGATGAAACATCGGTTCGCTGATGTCATCGGTGGGGATGGAGACAGACTCGCCGCTGTCGACGTCGGTCACCGAGCGTTTGTTGATGGCCTCGGAGATAGACTGTTTAATTTGCGCTTTATAACGACGCAAGAAGCGCTGGCGGTTCACCGTGCTCTTGTTTTTGCCGTTAAGACGCCGGTCAATAAACCAGGTCATATACCCCCCGTACTGCATTTGCCAACTTGCATTTTGTAGGCCCGGCAGGCGTTTAACGCCACCGGGCACTTGTTTTAAGACGATTTACGCACGCGCAGATACCATTCGCAGAGCAGGCGAACCTGTTTACGGGTGTAGCCTTTCTCCATCATACGATCGACAAAATCGTCGTGCTTTTTCTGTTCATCGGTTGAGGTTTTGGTGTTAAACGAGATCACCGGCAACAGCTCTTCGGTATTAGAGAACATTTTCTTCTCAATGACCGTGCGCAGCTTCTCGTAGCTGGTCCAGTTAGGATTGCGGCCGTTGTTGTGCGCTCTGGCGCGCAGGACGAAGTTCACAATCTCGTTACGGAAGTCTTTCGGATTGCTGATCCCGGCCGGCTTCTCGATTTTTTCCAGCTCCGCGTTCAGGGATTCACGGTCAAACAGCTGGCCGGTATCCGGGTCGCGGTACTCCTGATCCTGGATCCAGAAGTCAGCGTAGGTGACATAACGGTCGAAAATGTTCTGCCCGTATTCTGAATAGGACTCCAGGTAGGCCGTCTGGATCTCTTTGCCAATGAACTCGGCGTATTTCGGGATCAGGTAACCTTTCAGGAACTCAAGGTAGCGTTCAGCCTGCTCTTGCGGGAACTGCTCGCGTTCGATTTGCTGCTCCAGCACGTAGAACAGATGAACCGGGTTAGCCGCCACTTCCGCATGGTCAAAGTTAAAGACACGGGAGAGGATCTTAAACGCAAAACGCGTGGACAGACCGTTCATCCCTTCATCAACCCCGGCGTAATCGCGGTATTCCTGATAGGACTTCGCTTTCGGGTCGGTATCTTTCAGGCTTTCACCATCGTATACGCGCATTTTTGAGTAGATGCTGGAGTTTTCCGGCTCTTTCAGACGCGACAGGATAGAGAAGCGTGACAGCGTTTCCAGGGTGCCGGGCGCGCACGGGGCATGCGCCAGCTCACTGTGGTTAAGCAATTTCTCGTAAATTTTGATCTCTTCGGAGATCCGCAGGCAATAAGGCACTTTGACGATGTAAACGCGGTCAAGGAACGCCTCATTGTTTTTGTTATTACGGAAAGTCACCCATTCAGATTCGTTCGAGTGGGCGAGAATGATCCCGTTAAACGGCAGGGCGGAGATACCTTCCGTCCCGTTGTAGTTCCCTTCCTGGGTCGCCGTCAGCAGGGGGTGCAGCACTTTGATCGGTGCTTTAAACATCTCGACGAACTCCATAATCCCCTGGTTTGCCCGGCACAGCGCGCCGGAGTAACCGTAGGCATCCGGGTCATTCTGCGCGAAGTTTTCCAGCTTACGGATATCGACTTTACCCACCAGAGCGGATATGTCCTGGTTGTTCTCATCCCCGGGTTCTGTTTTCGCGATGGCAATCTGTTCCAGGATAGACGGCCAGACTTTCACCACGCGGAATTTAGTGATGTCGCCGCCAAACTCGTGCAGGCGTTTCGCCGCCCACGGCGACATGATGGTGCCGAGATAGCGACGCGGGATGCCATACTCTTTGTCCAGAATTTGCGCATCTTCCTGCGGGTTAAACAGGCACAGCGGATGGTCGTTGACCGGGCTGCGCTCGCCGTTCGCGCTCAGCACATAGATAGGCACGCGCTGCATCAGCGACTTCAGGCGTTCTGCCAGCGAGGACTTACCGCCCCCCACCGGGCCAAGTAAATAGAGGATCTGTTTCTTCTCTTCCAGGCCCTGAGCAGCATGCTTCAGGTAAGAGACGATTTGTTCAATGGCATCTTCCATACCATAGAACTCTTCAAACGCCGGGTAGCGGGCGACCACCCGATTCGAAAAGAGACGGGAAAGCCGGGGTTCCAGGGCAGTATCAACCATGTTTGGCTCACCAATAGCCATCAATAGCCGTTCTGCCGCATTGGCATAAGCACTGCGATCTTGCCGACAGATGGTAAGAAACTCCTGCAGTGTGAACTCTTCGTCCTTGGCAGCTTCATAACGCTGGCGATAGTGATCGAATATATTCATGGCATGCCGTCCTTTCGTTTTTTAGCACAGGATAAGAGCCGTTCGTATGAGTAGTGGAGGCTCCCGGAAGAGGATCTCTCGCACCTCACTGCCAGAGCAGCAACCTGTGTGCCAGGTCGGACGCTAAGCACCGCGGGGTGTTCAGGAAAACTCTTCTTAAATTAAAGCGTAGATGGCATTTGCAAAACTTGCATGCCGATAAAATCTAATTTCAATGACATATCAATAACTCATCCAAAAATTTCCACTGTGGTGATAAGGCAAATGCCCCTTTTTCATACAGTGGTCATATAAATGAAAGCGGGCTGTCATCTGAAAAGTTAAAAATAATGGGTTAATCAGACTGATTAGCAGGCAAAAAATTTTGGGATGTACGGGAATGGCGGTTACACTTCACCCGCTGATTATTTGACTACAGGAAAGAATGGATTGTGACCAAACTCAAACTTCTGGCATTGGGCATCCTTGCCGCGACCGCAGTAAGTACCGCACAGGCGGAAAGTCAGTGGACGGTTGGCGCGGGCGTTGGCGTCATTAACAGCCCGTACAAACAGTATGACCGTGATCTTTATCCCGTTCCCGTTGTCACCTATGAAGGCGATAACGTCTGGTTCCATGGGCTCGGCGGTGGCTACTATCTGTGGAACGATACGGCCGATAAGCTCTCCATTATGGCTTACTACGACCCAACGCACTTCAAGCCGGGCGACAGCGACAGCCACGCGCTTCGTCAGCTCGACAAGCGTAAAGGCACCCTGATGGCTGGGCTTTCCTATGTGCATAACACCCAGTACGGTTTCCTGCGTACTGCCCTCGCGGGTGACACGCTGGATAACAGCAACGGCTTTATCTGGGATCTGGCGTGGTTATACCGCTACACCAACGGTGCGCTGACCCTGACGCCAGGTATCGGTGTGCAGTACAACAGCGAGAACTACAACGACTACTATTACGGCGTCTCTAAAAACGAGTCCCGTCGCAGTGGTCTGAAAAGCTACAGCGCTGATGATGGCTGGAATCCCTACCTGGAGCTGACCGCTAGCTACAACTTCCTCGGGGACTGGAGCGTATACGGTACTGGCCGTTACGAGCGTCTGAGCGATGAGGTGAAAGACAGCCCGATGGTCGACAAGTCCTGGGCAGGCATTTTCTCAGTCGGTGTGACCTACAAGTTCTGATTGCACTACTAACGTGCAGTCCGTGCATTAAAACGGGGCGCTTGCGCCCCGTTTGCTTTGGTATGGTGCAGAGAAGCGGAATCCCCTAGCGCTTCACAATCTTAATTGTCTGTCCTAAGCGAGAGGGTTTTTCATCGCTCGCTTTCTGCGGCGTGCTCACGCAAGCGGTTTCCACACAGACGAACGTTTTATACCCTTCATCCGTCATGTCGGCCATGCTGACAGAAAGCGCCGGGCCCGGGTTCCAGCCCACCACGTCGCTGTGATGATGATGAACCACTTCGATGCCACGGTTCAGGGCGCCGTCGTGGATCACGCTGCAGGCTTCCGGATGCAGATAGACGCGGTCGGTACGGTCAGGGAAAGTCTGTACCCCGTCGCTCAGTTTACCTTCTTTCGCGTTGTCGACTTTGTCGATATACGTATCGCCAAGGCCGCTCACCTTCACCGCGCCGATGTCACCCACGTGGAAGTAGGTATGCAGGGCAGAGGTGGTTTCGAACTCACCGTGGGCTTCCAGTTCAATTTCACAGGTCTTGCCCAGCTTAAAGCGGGCGTACAGGGTGAAATCATGCGGCCAGAGGGCGCGGGTTTGATCATTCGCCTGAAGTTCAAAGGTCAGCACAGCGCCGTTGTCATCTTCATTATGCGCTTTCAGGGTCCACTGCTGGTTACGGGCAAAACCGTGGGAAGGCAGACCTGGCTGTGCGGACGGGCCAAACCATGGCCAGCAGATCGGTACGCCACCGCGGATGGCTGCCCCTTTTTTAAAAGAGGTTGCATCGCTCAGCCATAAAGCTTCGGCTTCACCTTCCGGTTTCCAGGAGAGCAGATGAGCGCCGTTCAGTGCCACGGAGGCTTTAACGCGCGGATGGTCAACGACGATGACATCGGCACCGTCAATCTGACGGCGGGAAAGCACAGGGGTAAGCTGTTCGACTACCGGAAGTGCAAAAATTTTATTAATCATTAAGCAATCCTCTGTCTTGGCAATAAAAAAGGCGACCGAAGTCGCCTTTTTGGATCAAACACTCATCTCAACTTATTTGGAGATGTGAGCGATCAGGTCCAGTACTTTGTTAGAGTAGCCGGTTTCGTTGTCGTACCAGGATACCAGTTTAACGAAGTTGTCGTTCAGTGCGATACCTGCTTTAGCATCGAACACGGAAGTGCACACTTCGCCGTTGAAATCGGTAGATACAACGTCGTCTTCGGTGTAACCCAGAACGCCTTTCATTGCGCCTTCGGAAGCAGCTTTGATTGCTTTCTTAATTTCTTCATAAGAAGCAGCTTTTTCCAGACGAACGGTCAGGTCAACAACGGATACGTTAGGAGTTGGAACGCGGAACGCCATACCAGTCAGTTTGCCGTTCAGTTCTGGCAGTACTTTACCCACTGCTTTAGCAGCACCGGTAGAGGATGGGATGATGTTCTGAGCCGCGCCACGGCCGCCGCGCCAGTCTTTGTGAGACGGGCCGTCAACGGTTTTCTGAGTAGCGGTGGTTGCGTGAACGGTAGTCATCAGACCTTCGATGATGCCGAAGTTGTCGTTGATAACTTTAGCCAGCGGTGCCAGGCAGTTGGTGGTGCAGGATGCGTTGGAAACGATGTCCTGGCCAGCGTAAGTCTCGAAGTTTGCACCACGAACGAACATTGGGGTGTTGTCTTTGGAAGGACCCGTCAGAACAACTTTTTTCGCACCCGCAGTGATGTGTTTACGTGCAGTTTCGTCGGTCAGGAAGATACCGGTTGCTTCAGCAACAACATCAACACCGATTTCGTTCCATTTCAGGTTAGCTGGGTCTTTCTCAGCAGTAACGCGGATGGTTTTGCCATTAACAACCAGGTGGCCGTCTTTCACTTCAACGGTGCCGTCGAAACGACCGTGAGTTGAGTCGTACTTCAGCATGTACGCCATGTATTCAGCGTCCAGGAGATCGTTGATACCAACGATTTCGATGTCAGAACGTTTCTGAGCAGCACGGAAAACAATACGGCCGATACGGCCAAAACCGTTGATACCTACTTTGATAGTCATATATTCCACCAGCTATTTGTTAGTGAATAAAAGGTTGCCTGTAAAATTACAAAAACCTTACGCAGCGTCAAGCGGAATCGTGTCAATCATTGCGACAAATCAATCCTGTGACTAACGTTTGTGCGACTGACTCGCCTCACTTTCCCTTTGAGCTTGCAACCACATGGGGGCTGCGCCCGGGATTTTAAAGTCCTCTCAGGATAAAAATGTGAACATGATCACAATTGACTGACCGCCTTTTCGCGACACATAAGTTTAGATCAAAAGTGCACGCAAGGGTGTTAATGTTTTGTTAGAATCCGGGTTAAAAGATGTCTGTTTCTACAGCGAGATGTAAGCCTATGTCGAACCAACGTAACCCTGACGATTTGAAAAAAAACCTCACAGAAATGCAGTTTTACGTGACGCAGAATCACGGCACGGAACCGCCGTTCACCGGACGTTTACTGCATAACAAACGCGATGGCGTTTACCACTGTCTGGTCTGTGATGCGCCGTTGTTCAATTCCCAGACGAAATACGATTCTGGCTGCGGCTGGCCGAGCTTTTACGAGCCGGTGAGCGACGAGGCAATCCGCTACCTGACTGACTCATCCCATGGCATGGTGCGCACGGAAATACGTTGCGGCAACTGTGATGCGCACCTGGGTCACGTCTTCCCGGATGGACCACAGCCAACGGGCGAGCGTTTCTGCGTCAATTCAGCCTCCCTGAGCTTCAGCGACGATGAAAACGGCGACCAGATCAAAGGTTGAAAAAACGATTCAGCAAATTATTCCTGCTAAAGGGAGCGATTGTGAATATTGAAGAGATGATTAGCGGCATGACGCCGGAGATTTATCAGCGCCTGGTCACCGCCGTTGAGCTTGGAAAATGGCCTGACGGCGTCGCGCTGACGCCGGAGCAAAAAGAGAACAGCCTGCAACTGGTCATGCTGTGGCAGGCGCGCAATAACACCGACGCGCAGCACATGACCATCGACACCAACGGCCAGATGGTAATGAAGAGCAAGCGTGAGCTGAAAGAAGAGTTCGGCATCACGCCGAAGCCGATTGCCACTTTCAAATAATGATCTCAATGTAGGCCGGGTAAGCGTTAGCGCCACCCGGCACAATACAGCTTAGCGCGGGATCCCCAGCGACGCCGCCAGCTGCTTCGCTAACTGGTTTTCGTCATCCGCGCCATACTCCCAGAACATCGCCCCGGCGAGGCCTTTCGCTTTGATATAGTCCGCTTTGATGGCAACGGAACGTGGGTTCTCATACGAAATCGCAAACAGCGCGTTGCCATCGGCACCCTTCACCGAGAGCCACGGCACTTTCGCCTGGTCGTCCCAGTGCTCTGTAAAGCGCTTCTGCGGATCGTTCAACAGCTTTTTCACGATATCGTTGTACTTCACGTAGGTATCTTTGGTCAGGTCATAGCCGAGTGACCTGAACAATCCGATCTCCTGTGGCCCGAAGTAGGGCTGGGTGACCGGATTTTTTTGTGCGTCGGGTTTGCTCCAGTCAATGCCCGGCTCCACGGCGCGTTTCGGCACGCGGCCATAGAAACCGATCCCAAGGTTCATCTGCTGCGGCTTCAGCCCGGCGGCCAGATAGTTGTTCACCACAAAATCGACGCTGTATTTATCTGCGGCGGCCACCGTCGGCCAGGTGCTGGAGTCATACAAATTGGCGTTGAAATATTGCGTTCCGTACGCCATGTCGTAGGTCATCAGGTTGATGTAGTCGAGCAGGGGAGCGATGGCGGTGACATCCACCCAGCTTTTCGGACTTTCCGCGTTGGCGCCCACCGCAATGGTCACCAGCTTTTTGTCTCCGAAGGCGGCGCGCATCTCTTTTAGCAGGGAGGTGAAGTTATCCCGGTCGGCGGGCTGGCTTGCAACAAGACCCCATGCGCCATTCACCGGGTACTCCCAGTCGAGATCGATCCCGTCCAGACCGTACTTGTCGACAATCTCCTGCGCGGAGCGGATAAACACCGCGCGACTCTCTTTGGTTGCCGCTGCGCCAGAGAAACCGCGTGCGCCCCAGCCGCCGACGGAGAGCAGGACCTTAAGGTTCGGGTTTTGTTTGCGCAGGGTCGGGATGAATGCGAGGTCGGAGGCGACTTTGGATGATAACCAGATCTGGTGCAGCCTGGTCGAGTCTTTCAGCGCGGCGTTGGTTTCGTCTTTTTCGTCGTTATAGATCAGACCAAATGAGTAGTTGAGATGCGTAATCTGGCGGACGTCTAATTTGTTGATGTCGCCACCCGGTCCGGCAGTGACGTCACCTCCGCCGTTAAAGTAGCCTACGGACATCAGGTTACTGGCAGAAGCAACGGAAGCGCACAGCAGGGGCAAAGCTGCCAGCAAAGGCATACGTTTCATACAAGTTCCTCTTTGACATAATAAAATTAACCACGCCACGGAAAAGGCGTGGCGAAAAAACAACCTGATGAGAATAGCATTGCCGCTTCGCTGAGGATGCGAGGGAGTTCACTTTATGGGAGATCGGAGAGGGGTTGCCGGGTGGCGGCTTCGCCTTACCCGGCCTACGCTCGATATATAGGCCGGGTAAGGCG
>NZ_WSPD01000013.1:0-115661 GCF_026319105.1 Enterobacter sp. HSTU-ASh6
TGCGATGGTGCGGGACAATAAAAAATGGGTGGCAGGTTAGTCGTCAGCCGTTGACTTTAAACACAGCTGCTCACCCCAGCCCTCTCCCACAGGGAGAGGGTTCAAACACTAAAAACGGCAACGTGAGTTGCCGTTTTGCTTTTACCTCCTCTTCCACCATAACACCCCCATCAGCACCACCCCCGGCAACCACACCCACAGCAACTCAGAGATGATCACCTGATGCCCGTACGGCGTGGTATAGCGTGACAGGGCAAACGGCGCGACCTTAATCACCTGCCACGGCGCAAAGAAGCGTTCATCTGACCACGGCCACAGCCAGCCGACGCCTTTTCCGCCTGTCGTAATGGCGTCCAGCAGGCTGTGCGACAGCAATGACACGGTTAAAAACAGCCAGCACCGCGCAAGGCTTGCCCTGAACCATCGTCGGCCGATCAGGACGCACAGTATCGGCACCACGAAGGCAAACAGCAGGGAATGGGTAAAGCCGCGATGGCCGAAAACGTTGCCGTACGCGACACCAAACCTGAAGGCCAGCACGTCGGCATCCGGCAGCATGGCGAGGACAATTCCGGCAAACAGCAGGCGGGGAGGAATGACCCGGGTACCGAGACCTAAGCCCAGGCAAAGCGGAACAGCAGCGTGAGTAATAACGGTAGGCATCGTCTTTATCCATGGCAAATCATGGAACTATAGCAGCCATTACGCGGCAGTTGACCTGTGCTAAATTCTGATTTTACGCCGATTCCCGGGCTATAAGTTGCCCGGAGAGGGTAATGCGCTGCGTTTGCAGCGTCGGCTCTTTCAGCTTGCGGATAATAAGCCCCGCAGCCTGACGCCCGGTCTCGTCGCTGGCGGAGGAGACATAGGTAAACGAGGGCGAGGTGAGGTTAACGTGCAGCATATCTTCGAAACCGACCAGCGCGACCTGCTGCGTCAGAAACACATCTTTGCCCACCGTACGTCCAACCTGATGAATACCGGAGATGGAACCGATCATCGCATCCGGCGAGTGGCAGAGCAGGGCGGTGATGGTGTTGTTTTTCTCCAGCAGCTGACGGGTGGCGATGGCCGCGGCCTGTGTGTCATCGCTACAGGCGGGGGAGCTTTCGTCGCGCCAGACCAGTCCGTTTTGCATCATCGCGCTGCGAAATCCGAGCAGGCGCTGTTCGCGGATAAGACAGCCTTCACGCCCGCCAATGTAGGCGATGTTGCGGTGACCACGTTCGATGAGATAGCGCGCGGCAAGGCTCGCCGCCTGGCGGTTATCGCGCATTACCAGGTTACATTTTTCATCCAGCAGAGACTGCGAGACCACTACCAGCGGCAGCGGACACTGGCGAATCTGCTCCGGCAGGGTGGAGGCGCGCGTATCGGACGCGAGATAGATCACGCCCGCTACGCCCTGTTGCTTAAAGGAGAGCAGGGTACGCTCTAAATGCTCCCGATCGTTCAGCGGCTGGCCGAGAAAAACCATATACCCCTGTTTCTCCAGCTCCTGAACAATGCTTGCCATCACCTTGATGGAAAAGCTGTCGCTAAAGTCACGGAGGATCAGGCCGATCAGGTTGGAGGTGTTGGCGCGAAGATTGGCCGCGGCGACGTTATGAACATAGCCCAGCGTATTGATGGCAGCGTTGACCTTCTCGATCGTTGCCTCTGAGATTTTCCCTTTCTGGCGCAGCACCAGCGAGACGGTTGAGACCGACACGCCCGCGTGCCTGGCGACATCAATAATGCTGACTTTCTTCAAAACCGCTCCCTGAAATTAACCGATTATCAGCCAGATACGACTCGTCTCCCAGCGTACAGGAGACGCGTCGTTGAGGCATCTTATTATTTGCCGATCATGGTGGACATGGTCTGGGCGATAAACTGTGCTCTGGCACCGAAAATCACCTGAATACCGTTGTCGCCGACGAAGACCACGCCGCGCGCGCCGAGTCCGTTCAACCCGTCCCGGTCTACCGCCTCACTTTTTGCCACTTCCAGGCGCAGGCGGGTGATACAGGAGCCGACAGAGTCGATGTTATGCGCGCCGCCCAGCAGGGTAATGATCTCGGTTGCGAGCTCGGAATCTGACTTCTCATCCGCACTGGCGGTGACCTCAGTGCGGCCCGGCGTTTTCACGTCGAAACGGCGGATCACAAAGCGGAACGTGAAGTAATAGATCAGGCCCATTGGAATGCCGATGATAATGGCATTCAGGAAGTTAGTCTGGTAGCCGTTAAATGACGGCAGGATCCCGAATGACAGGTAGTCGATAAAGCCCGCGGAGAACGACTTGGCGATATGCGCATGCAGCAGATACATGGTCATGTAGGCCAGACCAGCCATGATGGCGTTAAAGACGTACAGGATCGGCGCCACGAAGATAAAGGTAAACTCAACCGGTTCGGTGATCCCCGTCAGGAAGCAGGTGAGCGCCGCGGAGAACAGAATACCGGCCGCGATTTTCTTATTTTTAGTGTGCGCTTCGTGGTACATCGCCAGGCATGCGGCGGGCAGCGCGAACAGCATCAGCGGGAATTCACCCTGCATGAACTTACCGGCGTTCTGGTAGGTGTCGCTGCTGAAGGATTTCACCCCCTCTTCCAGCATCTTGAACCAGATGGTCTGATCGCCGTGGATGACCTGGCCTGCCTGGGTGGTGTAATCCCCAAACGAATACCAGAAAGACGGGTACCAGATATGGTGCAGACCGAGCGGGATCAGCGCACGTTCCACCAGACCGAAGATAAAGGTCGACGCAGCCTGATTATCGCCGTTAACCACCACTGAGAGCGCGTCGATACCGGCCTGAATATGCTGCCAGACGTACGGCAGCAGCAGCCCCATCAGGAACGAAAGGAACGCCGTTGCAATCGCCACGAAGCGCTTACCGGAGAAGAAGCCCAGGAACTCCGGCAGCTGCATGGTGTGGAAGCGGTTATAGCACCAGGCGGCGAGAATACCGCAGATCAGGCCACCGAAGACGCCCATCTGCAGCGTCGGGATGCCGACGACCATGGCATACTTTCCGCCCTGAGAAGCCATTTCCGGCGTGATGCTCAGCACGGTGCTGATGGTGATATTGGTGACAAACACCGAAACGGCCGCAGACAGCGCCGCAATACCAGACTCCGACGCCAGACCCACGGCAGAGCCGATAGCAAACAGCATCGGCAGATTATCAAAGATAACCCCGCCCGCGTTCATCATCAGCGGCAGATGAAACTTATCGCCGAAAGCCAGCAACAGGCCCGCAGCGGGAAGCAGTGAAATTGGCAGCATTAAGGCGCGACCAATCATCGATAACTTAGACAGCGATTTAACAAACCCTGATATCAGACTCATGCTGATGTCCCCCCGAGTAGCGCTTTTTTGGCGCTGTTATTGTAAGTAGAACGTTTTAGTAGAACGTTCTACTTATCGTGGGCAAAGCGTGAAAAACGCGCAACTGAATTTTCACTTTTCAGCAGAGGAAATAGTGATTATTTGAAGTGGATCGATAAATAACCGTGATGGGTATGAGGGGATTTTTATCCCCTCTCCCCCTTTGGGGAGAGGGTCAGGGTGAGGGGACTCAGGCCGTAACGGTCACGCTCTGCCCTTCAAAGCTCACGGTCTGGCCCGCGACAATTTTGCAGCGTTTGCGGGTTTCCACCGCGCCGTCCACTAACACCAGCCCGTCGGCAATGGCGATTTTGGCCTGCGCGCCGCTTTCGCTCCAGCCTTCCAGCTTCAGCAGATCGCACAGCTCAACGTGCGGATGTTTACCTAATGAAAAAGTCGCCATCTTACGCGTCCTCTACGTCGTGATATTCTTCGCATGCCTGCAACGTATTCTGAATCAGGGTTGCAACGGTCATCGGGCCTACGCCGCCCGGAACCGGCGTGATGTAAGAGGCGCGAGCCGCGGCATCTTCGTACACCACGTCGCCGACCACCTTGCCGTTTTCCAGACGGTTAATCCCGACGTCCACGACAATCGCCCCCTCTTTAATCCATTCGCCTGGAATAAAGCCCGGCTTACCGACGGCGACGATCAGCAGATCGGCGTTCTCGACGTGGTGACGCAGGTTTTTGGTAAAGCGATGGGTCACGGTGGTGGTGCAGCCGGCCAGCAGCAGCTCCATGCTCATCGGACGGCCCACGATGTTGGACGCGCCGATAACCACAGCGTTCAGACCGTAGGTGTCGATGTTATAACGCTCCAGCAGCGTCACGATACCGCGCGGCGTGCACGGACGCAGACGCGGCGCGCGCTGGCACAGACGGCCAACGTTGTACGGGTGGAAACCGTCAACGTCTTTATCCGGCGCGATACGCTCCAGCACCTTCACGTTGTCGATGCCTGCAGGCAGCGGCAGCTGAACCAGAATACCGTCGATCGCTTTATCGGCATTCAGGGTGTCAATCAGTTCCAGCAGTTCTGCTTCGGTGGTGGTTTCTGGCAAATCGTAAGAGCGGGAGACGAAGCCCACCTCTTCACACGCTTTGCGTTTGCTGCCGACATAAATCTGCGATGCCGGGTTGCTACCAACCAGCACAACGGCCAGCCCGGGGGCGCGCTTTCCGGCCGCTTTACGCGCCTTCACTTTTTCCGCGACCTCAGAGCGCACCTGCTGCGCAATCGTTTTACCGTCAATAATCTTTGCTGCCATCAGAGAGAAGATTCCGTCTGTAACGTTCGAAAGGGGGGATGCCCTGTATTTTGTCAGAAGCGAGCGCCGCTGTCAGTCACCCTTTGCGAGATTTCATCAGTGGGGCCTAAAGACCCTGCTTAAGGGATGGTCAATTTCTTAGGCGGGATTAGGATGTAACCTGGCGAAATGGCAGTGTTTTGACATATTTAAAAAACACTTCCTGAGCTACTTTGTCTCCTCCGAAATAAGCTTTCAATTCATCAATTGAACGTATTTCTTATTCCCGATTATTCGCGGGAAGGGTTATTTACATTTTAAAGGAATAGACATGAAACTCAGCAACATTGCTTCTACTGTTATTGCCACATTTGCCCTGGTAGCGGGTGCCGCAAATGCAGCAGATCCTGTTACCCCGGTTTCCGTAAATGGCGGTACCGTACATTTTAAAGGTGAGCTGGTTAACGCTGCTTGTTCAGTAAATACGGATTCTTCCGAGCAGACCGTTAATCTGGGTCAGTATCGTACCGCGAAATTCACTAAAGTGGGCGACACCACCTCTAATATTCCATTCAGCATCGAACTGAACGACTGCGATCCGCTGGTGGCCAAAACCGCAGCCGTTGCGTTCACCGGTCAGATCGACCCAACCGACAAAACCCTGCTGGCCGTGAGCTCCGGTAGCAACGACAACACCGCGAAAGGCGTAGGTATCGAAATCCTCGACAGCAAATCCAGCGTTCTGACGCCAGACGGTGCGACCTTCTCTGCCGCGCAGACCCTGATCGAAGGGACTAACACCCTGAAATTCACCGCGCGTTATAAGTCAACGGCTGCAACCACCGAGCCAGGCCAGGCGAACGCTGACGCCACCTTCGTAATGAAATACGAGTAATTCCTCCGCACAGGGATGTTCAGGCCTCACGGACGAGGCCCGTCATACGCTAAAGCCAGGAACGAAGGATGACAAGGACTGGAACACTACTGCTGTTAACCCTTGCGATGGCTGGCCCGGTATCAGCGCATACCGTGGTGATCGACGGGGGCAAAGTGCATCTCAGAGGTGAGCTGGTGAACGGCGGCTGCGCCGTGGCGCCGGACAGCCAGAATATGCGCATCGACATGGGGCAGTACCGAACCAACTCATTTTCCGGTGTGGGCAGTTTTTCTACGGTGAACGTGCCCTTTACCGTGCGGCTGCTGGACTGCAGCGTTGATGTCTCGCGTACCGTGGGGATCCAGTTTCAGGGCGTCACGCCCGCAGAAGATCCGCAGGTTTTCCTGGCAACATCGCGGCCAGGTGAGACACCTGTCAGCAGCGGCGTGGGCCTGGCGCTCTTTGACGAACAGCAGCGTCAGATTATCCCTAATGCTCCGGCCGTCAGCTGGCTGCCGGTCGATACCCGTGAGCTCACGTTCCATTTTAGCGCCCGCTATCGGGCAATTTCCGAACATCTCGAGCCAGGCAAAATTCAGTCGGATGTCTGGTTTACGTTGATTTATCCCTGACACCTGCGAACACATTATTAAAGGTACGGTTGTGATGAATACCCGAATTAAACCAGGACTTTTTTTAGCGTTTATTTTAATGATGGTTTCTGCATGCGCGAATGCGTCCGGCGGTATTGCGCTGGGGGCCACCCGCGTTATTTACCCGGCCGATGCGAAGCAAACATCGCTGGCGATCACCAACAGCAATAAACAAGAACGCTATTTAATTAACGCGTGGATCGAAAATGCAAACGGGCAAAAAGAAAAAACCTTTGCCGTCACCCCGCCATTGTTTGTGAGCGAGCCGGACAGTGAAAACACGCTGCGTATTATTTATGCCGGACCTGCACTGCCTGCCGACCGCGAATCGCTCTTTTACATGAACGTGAAGGCGATCCCGTCAGTGAACAAAGCGAAAACGGAAAACAATAACGTGCTGCAGCTGGCGATCCTCTCGCGCATCAAGCTGTTTGTGCGCCCGAACAACCTGGCGATGCAGCCGGAAGAGGCGCTTTCCCAGCTGCGGTTTGAGCGTGCGGGTAACCATCTTAAAGTCAGCAACGCTTCACCGTATTACATCACCCTGGTCAATCTGAAGCTGGGGGGCAAGCCGCTGGATAACCTGATGGTGGCGCCAAAAAGCGCGGCGCAGCAGGTGTTGCCAGCCGGTGCCGGCGGCACGCTCTCCTGGCAGAGCGTGAATGACTACGGTGCCATCACACCGGCGCGTAGCGTTAACCTGTGAGCAGAGTCAGGGCGATGAAAAACCACCAGAGACGTTACTGCCCGGTTGCGCTGGCGCTGATGGCGGCGCTCTGGCCACAGGCTGGCTGGAGCGAAAGTTACTTCAACCCGGCCTTCCTCTCCGACGACGCCGCCAGCGTGGCGGATTTGTCGCGTTTTGAACAAGGGCACCAGCAGGCACCCGGCGTTTATCGCGTGGATATCTGGCGTAACGATGAGTTTATCGGCACCCAGGACGTGCGTTTTGAGCAGGCCGGGGACGCGCCGCCGGTAGCGGGCGGGTTGTCGGCGTGTATTACGCGCGCGATGCTCGATCGCTTTGGCGTGAATGTGGCAGCGTTTCCCGAGCTGGCTAAGGTGCAGGGCGAGACCTGCGTGCCGTTGACCACGGCTATACCCGGCAGCGAAACGGTATTTAACTTTGCCTCGCAGCGTCTGAACGTCAGCCTGCCGCAGGTGGCGTTGCAGAACAGCGCCCGGGGCTACATTCCGCCTGAACAGTGGGATGAAGGCATCCCCGCCGCTCTGGTGAACTACAGCTTCACGGGCAACCGGGGAAGCGAAGATGACAGCTACTACCTGAACCTGCAGAGCGGCCTGAACTACGGCGCCTGGCGTTTACGAAATAATGGAGCCTGGCGCTACACGCAGACTAACGGGCAGCGCCACAACGAGTGGCAGAACATTGGCACCTGGGCGCAGCGCACCGTTATCCCGCTGAAAAGTGAACTGGTGCTGGGCGACAGCAATACCGGGAATGACGTTTTTGACAGCGTCGGTTTTCGCGGCGGGCGGCTTTTCTCGTCTGACAGCATGTACCCGGACAGCCTGCAGGGCTACGCACCTACCGTGCGCGGGATTGCCCGGACGCCCGCCAAAGTGGTGGTGCGTCAGAACGGCTACGTGATCTATCAAAGCTACGTACAGCCCGGCGCATTCGCTATTAGCGATCTCAACCCGACCTCCTCAAGCGGTGACCTTGAGGTGACGGTTGAAGAGAAAGACGGCACCCAGCAGCGTTATACCGTGCCGTACTCCACCGTGCCGCTTCTGCAGCGTGAAGGGCGCTGGAAGTATGACCTGGTGGCCGGGGATTACCGCAGTGGCAACAGCGATCAGGATACGCCGTTCTTCACCCAGGGCACCCTGATTACCGGCCTTGCCAACGGCTACACGCTCTACGGCGGCACGCAGCTCGCGTCACGCTATACCGCGGTGGCCATCGGGGCCGGTAAAAACCTCGGTGACTGGGGAGCGGTCTCGCTCGATATTACCCATGCCCGCAGCCAGCTTGCGGACGACAGCAAACATGAGGGGCAGTCTCTGCGCTTCCTCTACGCGAAATCCCTTAACGGCTTCGGCACCAACTTCCAGCTGCTGGGCTACCGCTACTCCACAAAAGGGTTTTATACCCTGGACGATGTCGCCTGGCGCTCAATGGAAGGCTATCAGTATGCCGACAGCCAGGACGATAACGATGTGCCGGACGTGCAGAGTTACCACAACCTGACGTGGAATAAAAAAGGCCGCTTCCAGCTCAACGTTTCTCAGTCGTTGGGAGATTACGGCTCGGTGTATATCTCCGGCAGCGAGCAAACCTACTGGGGAACTGACGAGTCGAACCTCTGGTATCAGCTGGGGTACGCGGGGGGCGTGAAGGGGATCAACTACTCCGTTTCATGGTCGTGGAACAAATCCGTCGGGATCGACGGTACCGACCGGATCGCCTCGTTTAACGTCTCCGTGCCGTTCAGCCTCTTTACCCGTCAGGGTTATCGTCGGGACAGCGCCATCGACAGGGCCTACGCCACGGCATCCGCCAGTCGAAACAGCGATGGCGACACGAGCTGGCAAACCGGGGTCAGCGGAACGTTGCTGGAGGATCGCAACCTGAACTACAGCGTGACCCAGGGACACACCAGCACCAATGGCTCAAGCGGAAGCGCCAGCGCCAACTGGCAGGCGACCTACGGCACGCTGGGCGTGGGCTACAACTACAGCCGCGATCAGCACGATCTCAACTGGCAGCTCTCCGGCGGGGTGGTCGGCCATGCTGACGGCGTGACCTTCAGCCAGCCGCTGGGTGACACCAACGTGCTGATCAAAGCCCCGGGGGCATCCGGCGTCAGCATCGAGAACCAGACCGGCGTGAAAACCGACTGGCGAGGCTATGCGGTGATGCCGTATGCCACCGTCTACCGCTATAACCGCGTGGCGCTGGATACCAACACCATGAGTAACAACACCGATATCGAAAATAACGTGAGCAGCGTGGTGCCGACCAAAGGCGCGCTGGTGCGCGCCAGCTTTGATACCCGCATCGGCGTGCGCGCTCTGCTGACGGTGACGCGCGGCAACCAGCCCGTGCCGTTTGGCGCGGTGGTCCGCGAAACGCAAAGCGGGGTGACCAGCATGGTAGGGGATGACGGGCAGATTTACCTGAGTGGGCTGCCGCTGGAAGGCGAACTGCTGATCCAGTGGGGCGACGGGGCGCAGTCTCAGTGTCGCGCTCACTATCGCTTATCGCCTGAAAGTCAGAACCAGGCCATTACTATGGCGGGGGCCAGCTGTGATCGTTAACGGGGATCTTAAGATGCGCATTTTACGCAACGTAATGAGCTTTGCGCTGCTGTGCAGCGCGATGCCCGCCTGGGCAACGATTTGTCAGAACGCCAATGGGGTGGCGAAGGATATCTCCTACGATCTCTCAAACGTTTTTAACAGCTCCAATAACAAGCCTGGGCAGATTGTGACCCTGGCGCAAAAGTCCGGGCTGGTCGGCGTGAATGCCATATGTCCCAGAGGGACGACAGGCAAGTCCACCATGCGTAGCTACGTCACCAGTCTGCCGATAACGACGGTGATTGATAGCTACAAGTATGTGAAGCTCAATGACTATCTTGATGGCGCGATGCAGATCCACGATGACTTCGCGGGGACGTTCTATCCGCCGGCGAACTACATCCAGATGGGGGAGCACCCTAACGTTCCAAAGAACAAGGCGTTTCCGGTTACCGACTCAAAGCTGGTCTTTCGCCTGAGAGTCACCCGACGGTTTATCAACATGGTGGTGATCCCGAAACGGACCATGTTCACCGTATATGTGACCACCACGCCATCTGACTCCCTGAATACGCCGGTGTATACCATCAGCTATAGCGGTACCATTCAGGTGCCACAAAGCTGCGCGATAAATGCCGGGCAGGTGGTGGAGTTCGATTTTGGCGATATTGGCGCATCGTTGTTCAGCCAGGCGGGTGCCGGAAACCGTCCCCAGAAAGTCTCGCCACAAAGTAAAACCATTGCCATTAAGTGTACGAATGTGGAGGCCAATGCGTATCTGACGATGCGTATCGAGGCGGAAAAAATCGCTGGCAATGCGCTGGTTTCCGATAACCCCGATCTGGGATTTGTGGTGGCGAACGATAGCGGCACGCCTCTGACGCCTAACAACCTGAACAGCAAAATTCCGTTCCGCCTGGATGACAGTGCACAGGCGCAGGTGGGGATCCGGGTCTGGCCGGTAAGCATTACCGGGAATAAACCCGCAGAAGGCCGGTTCACCTCTCGCGGCTATCTCCGCGTGGATTACGATTAAGGGGGAGAGATGCGGAACTGGAAAGGACATGTTACTGCGCTGGCGCTGGTGATGTTTCAGACCAACGCGTGGTCAGCGACAGCACTGGGCGAGATCAATATTCAGATGTCCGGCAATATTGTCGATTTTACCTGCGTCGCGGAGGGCAGCGACAGCGACAAAACCGTCACGCTGGGCACCTGGCCCACCAAACAGCTGAGCACTACCGGGAGCCGTACGCAGCCTATGCCGTTTACCCTGAAGCTGACTGGCTGTCCGCCGGGTGCAGCCTCGATTACGTTTTCGGGCAAAGCCGACGGGAGCAATAACGGTTTGCTGGCGCTGAATGACGCCAGTACGGCAAGTCATGTCGCGGTTGAGATCAGGGATGCGGATAAAACGCGACTGGCTCTCCAGCAGGCCAGCCAGTCGGTCCCGGTTGACGCGCTGGGGAATGCGACATTGTCGTTTTATGCCAATTATATCGCCACTGCAGATAACCCTCAGCCCGGACGGGCTGATGCGGATGCGACCTTCATGATTAATTATAATTAACACTGACCGCACTCCCTGAAGCTCAGATAAGCTGCAGGGAGTGAATTCAGGTTATAGCAGTTCGTGCGCTTTGGCGTAATCAATTAATTCCACGATGCTCTGCACACCCAGCTTGGAATAAATATTGGATTTGTGCGCACTAATGGTCTTGTTGCTTAATAGTAGCTGCTCAGCAATTTCCTTATTGGATAATCCATTCGCCAGATAACGTAATACCGTGACCTCACGATTCGATAATGGCATATCTGCTGCCATTCCTTTCCCCGAACCCAGATGATTAATAAAGTTCAGCGTTTCTGACGGGAAAAATGAATAGCCCATCAGGATCATTTCTACTGCGTTGTAGATCTCACCCAAATCTTTTCGTTTACTGACAAAACCATTTGCTCCGGCGCGAATGGCGCGACCTGCGTAAAATGACTCAGATTTAGACGAGAGGAACAGAACCTTGATGTCCTTGTTTAAGTTCCTGATTCTCTTTAGTAAAGCAAAGGCATCCGTGCCCGTGAGTTCAATGTCAAGGATCACCAGATCGATAGGGTGATTGCGGATACAGTCAAGGACTTCATGGCTATCGCCAGACTTCAGCTTGACGACGATATTCTTATTTTTCTGTAGCAGGACTTCTATCGACATTCTGACGATAGGATGTTCGTCCATAATGATAACGGATGCCGGTTTCATTTTTAATGCCTCAGATTGTTAAAAGCGTTATGCAGAGTTTGTAAAACTCTCGAAATGCCGGAAGGATAAAAGTGCAGATCCCTATACCGTAGTATTTCCCTGGAAAGAGCGAAAGCATCCTTGTTGACGTAGTGAAAAGAACTATGCCTCAGCGCGGTCATCTCATTTGGCTGGTGTTGGCAAAAAGGTATTTCTTATTCATATTTGATACGCTTCTTATTATACCGTGTAAGTTTTTTCCGAAAACCCTGTAAATTAATCGCAGGGTATTGGTTTATATTATCTTCTGGATCTGAATCGCTATTTTTTTAAAATTAGCGGAAATATCCTGTTATCCCATTTACCGCATATTTTCATCTTTATGTAATAACAAAAAATAACAGATATCTCTTTGTGTTAATTTATTGTTAACAAAAACGCGCGTTATTTCAGAGGACGAACCCGCGATGATGAGGTGAAAAATTGACCTCACGGGCCGTCAAACCTTCATCTGAAAGTGCCCGGGTTAACCCGGAGAAACGCCTCTGTTGCACAGGAGAACATGCTACCTGCTTCGCTTCTTACTCCAGGGCGCTGCCGCTAAGCTGCTTGTTTTTACATCATTATCATCCTGTTAACGCTTTCTCCATTCACTTAACGGATGGAGGAAAGTACTGTAATTCCTTCAATTTGTGGCATTTCACAAGGTTTGCGCCCATAAATTAGGAATAGTTGTAATTTCGAATTTAATGTTAAAAATTAACATTTTTGCAACGTTAATGGTAAGTAAATTCCTAAAGCGCTTTAGGAAATAAGGGGTTAGCGCGTGGGTTAAAACGTGCAGTCTGAGAGGTTATTAAGAAGGTGTATCAATTCCTGGCGATGGCTCAGCCCCAGTTTCAGCAGAATGCAGCTGAGACGATAGATAATGCGGCTATAGGGACGGTTCTGCATAAGGGCAATCTGACGTAGCGTCTTGCCCCGGGAGAGTTCCTGCAGGATTGGCCATTCGTTGCGGGAGAACCACTCTTTGTCGGAGCCCTGAGGGGGGCTGGTATTCAGCAGGCTATGCTGGAGGGCTGTGGCGTTCAGCTGGCGTTCGAGCACATGAAAAGGGCCCGCCGCTTTGCAGAAGAGACGGGTATCGTAGTTATCAGCCCGGACTAACAGCCAGGG
Organism: Enterobacter sp. HSTU-ASh6; assembly: GCF_026319105.1. NCBI lineage: Bacteria > Pseudomonadati > Pseudomonadota > Gammaproteobacteria > Enterobacterales > Enterobacteriaceae > Enterobacter > Enterobacter sp. HSTU-ASh6. Next base: position 12,832 of record NZ_WSPD01000013.1, read on the forward strand.
GGTAAGGAAAGGCGGAAACAGGCTATGCCTTCGCAGCTGATCCAGTTTATCCAGAAGGCCCGTGGAGCGGCTTTCGATATCGACGACCAGACGGGCTGATGGCCACTGTGTCTGGGCGACAAGGGCGTCGTCCAGCGTGGCGTAGTCGCAGCAGCTGCTCAGGGGAAACTGCCCGTTGAGAAAACCGGTGCGCAGGAAGTGATCGTCCGTCACCAGAATGATAAACGGGGCATCTGTTTTGCGGGGCTGGCTGATGGACTGGCTCAAAAACTCGAGCCGGTCGAAAAAGGGGGGAGTAAAAGGTGAGCGCGTAAATCCCAGTGCATCACTTCCTGTACGCCGCCGCCGGTAACGGCGCACTGTCATTCGCATGGCCTCCCTCCTGGAAATGGCGTTTTAATCCTCCGGCCATGTCCAGGACGGCCAGTAATATCCCTGGCCGAGATCGGCGCCTGCCTCCATTGCCCAGGTACGATCGCGTTCAGTCTCAATACCTTCGATAAGCACGTGCCCGGCAAGCTGAAAGCAGCGGGAAACCAGTTGCCTCAGCGCAGGGGTGTCGCGTAAACGCCAGAATGCTTCCTTATCTATTTTGATGCCGCTTAACGGAAGCCGGCTGGATAAAAACGACTGCACCAGGATCTCATCTACGTCATCCAGCCAGACAGCGTGCCCCCGGTTTCTGAGCTGCATCAGATTCTCAATGACGCGCTGCTTCTGTGCGGCACACAGCGCCAGAAACGTTGCGGGGTCGACAATCTCAATATGGAGCGGCGCGCCAGGCAGCCTGATAAGCCGCTGAAAAGGCGCAGACTCTGTCAGGACGGTTATCGGCAGATTAATAAAAAGGTTATGACCGCGCGGCGTATTTTTTAACGCAGCAAGCTGTGCTTCAAGCAGCGATATCGACCACTCTGCAGACCGCTCGCCGAAAAATCCCTCACTGTACCGTGATTCACTGAGGACGCTGAGGACCTCCACCCCCACCTGGTGCATAGAGCGGAGGGCGACGATGGGCTCAAGCTTGATGCCGACGATCTCCTGAGAGATGTATTCTAACCGGGGGGGCGTATCGATCAGGTTGTGCGCTGTCACTCCATTGTCCTGTTGTCTGTCAGCCTCCAGGCGGCCGGGTTACCTCTCTCTAGTGTGACGAGCTGACGTTCAGGAAAACAGCAGGCGTTACTTAAATGCAACTAAGCCTTTTCGCAGCAGGAAATTGTACGGGAGAAAGGCGGGGGAATGGAGAAAAAACAGTCATATTTACAATCAGCTAGCCCTAATCAGGGGAGAAAACGGAAAAGGCATTGACTCACCTGCCATTGACCGTATAATTCTTCGCGTTTCACCGCCGCGAAGTTCACTCTTCTCAGTGCGCCCTTAGCTCAGTTGGATAGAGCAACGGCCTTCTAAGCCGTAGGTCGTAGGTTCGAATCCTACAGGGCGTGCCATTTCATCTCCGCACGTTTTTATTCATCGAGATTACCCACGCTATGAAGGTTCTCAGCGGTGCTGGCAGATGTTTTCGGCTCGGGTAGTAAATACAAAAATTATCAGCGGGATAGGTATAATCCGCTAGCAAACGGACAAGCTTGTTGTCGCTAATTTTATCCTTAACCAGCCCCTCATAAACAAACGCAATCCCTAACCCAACTTCAGCAGCCTGAATCATTGCCGCGTCTGAATCTACAACCAAATCGCCATTAACAGATACCTCCATTTTTTCCCCTTGTGGATCGATAAACTCCCAGCGGTATAGCTGACCATCAGGAAAGCAGCGATTTATACACCTGAATTTTACCAGATCTTTTGGGGAGCCGGGCTGTCCTGCTTTTTCCAAAAATTCAGGGCTGGCAACAGGAATAAGAGTCATCTTGCCTCCAAATGGAATCGCAACCATATCCTTAGGAACATCTTGTGTATAACGTATGCCGACATCGAAACCCGCATCGATAATGTTTATTTTTTTGTCTGTGGTGAATAACGCCAGGTTAATACCCGGGTAATCATTTTTAAACTTAACGAAATGGCTTTGAAAAAAGAGATCAAGCACGATCCGGGGTAAGTTGATTCTGATGACGCCCTCTGGTTGTTCCTTATGGTCGTTAAGATTATCAATGACGCGCCTGTAGTCATTCAGGACTGGCGTCACGTCATCAAGAAACGCTTTACCGACAGCGGTCAAAGACAAGCTCCGGGTGGAACGATTTAAAAGTCTAACCCCAAGTTTTTCTTCAAGATTATTTATGGTAACCGTTAATGTCGGCGCTGAAACATTTAATTCTTTTGCGGCTTTACGAAAACTTCCATGTTTTACAATAAGAAGTAATATTTCTATGTGTTGCAATTCTGGCGCGTTTTTCATTGTTAATTTCCATGGAATACTGCATTAAAAATATACTAATTGTTATGCGCTAATAATGGAAGTATATATTTCCTGCGATTTATCAAAAGAGGAATATAAGATGCAAACACGTTATCTGGGAAAAGAAAAATTTCAGGTGTCAGCACTGGGATTGGGTTGTATGGGGATGAGTTTTGCCTATGGTGGCGCCGAAGAATCCGAGGCGATCAATACCATTCGTGCTGCGGTGGATTTGGGCGTCACCTTCCTTGATTCCGCAGAAGTCTACGGCCCTTATGATAATGAAATCCTGGTTGGAAAAGCGATTAAAGGCATTCGCGATAAGGTACAGATTGCGACTAAATTTGGTTTTCGCATCCTTGCCTCCGGGCAGGGGCTTGAGCGTATGGCAGGCGTTGACAGCCGGCCTGAACATATTCGCGAAGCGGTGGAAGGCTCACTTAAACGTCTCAATATTGATACTATCGATCTGCTTTATCAGCACCGCGTCGACCCGGCAGTCCCTGTTGAAGACGTCGTGGGAACAATGGCTGATTTAATCAAGGAAGGGAAAATTCGCCATATCGGACTTTCAGAAGTATCAGCTGACACGTTACGCCGGGCCTGCAAAATTTATCCCATTACCGCCGTCCAGACTGAGTATTCGCTCTGGACTCGCGAGCCGGAGAAAGGCATTCTCAACGCTTGCCGCGAGTTAGGCGTTGGGTTTGTACCCTATAGCCCGTTGGGGCGCGGTTTTTTAACCGGAAAAATTACAGACAATTCAGGCTTTGGCGAGGATGATTTTCGGCGCAACCTGCCTCGCTTCCAGAAAGCAGCGATGCGGAAAAACCAACTGCTGCTCTATCAGCTGCAGGATATAGCGGATAAATACCATTGTTCTCTTGCACAACTGGCACTGGCGTGGGTGATGAGCAAAGGAGAGGATATTGTTCCCATTCCGGGGGCCCGAAAAATAGCGCATTTACAGGATAATGCAGGTGCGGTCAGCCTTAACCTTTCCGATTCTGATATTAAGATCGTTGACCATATCTTTACGCCTGAGAATATCCAGGGGCAAAGATATAACCAGAGTGATTTTAATTTAATCGATAAATAACGCCCCGCATTAAATTCTCCCGCTTCGCTGGCGGGAGAGTGGTTAATCTGTGCATTAAATATCGTAATAATAAATAGGTGGCGGGTACCTGATACTACTCTTGAAGTAATGAATAGCATGAGCATAATTGTTCCAAATGAGACTTATGTTCAACGTTTTCATGATGACACTGAACAATGGCTTAATGATAATGCATCATACATTTTTGCGATGTATGGGGATTATGAACCTCACCCCCCAATATGTTGAATATATCAAAAACCTTAGAGAATTATTAATTGCTCCAGAGCAAAAACATTAATTCGTTTGATAAAGGCTTCGATTGTTTAGTTATCCGGCATATTAAACCTGAAATGAATAATTCACATAGAAAGGGCCTGACAAGGCCCTTACTTTTCTGCATCAAGATAACGGCAAGCCTGCGCGGATATCATCGTGAGGAACTGCTTTGCAGTTATCCCCCATAAAGATGGGTCAAAATCGAACCTATACAAATTGAGAAACTCAAGCTCCACATCTTCATTTCTGTTGATAAAATTATTGCAATCCTCAATCAGACCCTTTGCATGTTCTGGTCCTTCGCACTTCAGATATTCTTCCATCACCTCTTCGATGGTCTCGCCAGACAAATCATAATCCTGGTTAAAGTACGCAGCCATTAGATGATCCAGAAATTTATTAATCATGATTTATCTCAGCACCGGGAAAGCAGTCAGTACATAGTACGGTTTGTTGTTATAAAACTGAAGTTCAAGTACAACACGCAATTTATGCGATTTGATTATAGGGCCAGTAGCATACTCAATGCCAAAGCCAATTTCCTTGCCTGCAAAAAAATCGATGTTCAATTTTGAACCAGATCTCGCCGTTTTGGCCCAGTTCCTTATGTAAGACGCATTAAATTTTAGCGCGCGGGAAATGACATCCTCAGCTATGTGTTTGTTATAAAAAGTACTATTTCCAGAAAGTGTGGGTCTGTTGGCTAATCTTGTTCTGATGTCTGCTTCACTTAACCCAACAAACGATTCTGCAGTGTCTCCGCTTCAGTTACTGTGTTATCTGATAACACGGCAGCCATCTGAACCGGAGACATAACTACCTGTAATCCTTCACTCATACTAATGCTCCGACTATTTTATGCCTCAATGATAAAAAGTATTAGTGCGTTGCGCAAATGCGGGAATTTCTTTACGGCATTGTTCTTTTCGAGGAGGGAGGTGTTCATCGTGCACACCATCAGGTTCGGCAGACCATTTTTACCGTGAAGGGCTTGAGCGGTTTAGCACAGACTGCGTCACGATGCGTATTGGCGGGAGTGACACCCGCGAAGCGTTAAATAACCACTTAATAAATAGAGTGCTAATGATCTTTTATTAGGCTTTGGCTTAATGTTTTCTTAATCTTTCATTAATCCGATTTTTAAATCTGGATTTTTATCACTTCAAACCCAGCGAAAATGAAATTTTACACTTTTACGCTTAAACTTGATTGATACTAATTATCATTAGCGTTGTTGTATGCTTTAATCCTTTCCCACAAAGCTATGAGTGGTTACTCCCGTTGGTCTATTAAGGATATGTTCATGAATTCTCGCCTGCTGTCCTGCTTCTCGCTTGCCTTGTTGTCTTCCTCGCTTTTCCTTTCCACACAATCGGTTGCCGCCGAAAAAAACGACGGTATCGTTGTTTATAACGCGCAGCATGAAAACCTGGTGAAGTCGTGGGTTGACGGTTTTACTAAAGAAACCGGCATCAAAGTGACTTTGCGTAACGGCGATGACAGCGAGCTGGGTAACCAGCTGGTTCAGGAGGGCAGCGCATCACCGGCGGACGTATTCCTGACCGAAAACTCACCGTCAATGGTGCTGGTGGATAATGCCAACCTGTTTGCGCCGCTGGATGCAGAGACCCTGAAGCAGGTGCCGGCAGAATATCGTCCGGCGCATGGTCGCTGGATCGGCATCGCGGCCCGCAGCACGGTGTTTGTCTATAATCCGGCAAAACTGAGCGAACAGCAGCTGCCTAAGTCGCTTATGGACCTGGCGAAACCCGAGTGGAAAGGCCGCTGGGCGGCATCACCGTCAGGCGCGGATTTCCAGGCCATCGTGAGCGCAATGCTGGCGCTGAAAGGCGAGCAGGCCACGCTGGAATGGCTCAAGGCGATGAAAGCCAATTTCGTGGCCTATAAAGGCAACAGCACCGTGATGAAAGCGGTCAATGCCGGCCAGATCGATGGCGGCGTGATCTATCACTACTACCGCTTTGTTGATCAGTCCAAAACGGGCGAAAACAGCAAAAACACCCAACTCTACTACTTCAAACACCAGGATCCGGGCGCGTTTGTTAGCCTCTCTGGTGGTGGTGTGCTGGCGTCCAGCAAACATAAAGCGCAGGCGCAGGCCTTCATTAAATACATTACCGGTAAAGAAGGGCAGGAAAGCCTGCGTACCAATAATGCCTTTGAATACGCCGTGGGCGTGAACGCGGCCTCAAACCCGAAACTGGTTCCGCTGAAAGATCTTGATGCCCCGAAAGTAGAGCCTTCAACGCTCAACAGTAAAAAAGTTATCGAGCTGATGACGCAAGCCGGCCTGCTGTGATCCTGAAAATGAAGTGAAGGTGTTATGTCTGGTCTGAGTCTCGACATCGGAAAAAACAGAGTGCAGGAGCCTGCCCGCAGGCGTCCTGCACTGCCGATGGTTGCGTTAGCTGTGTTGTTTTCATTAATGGCGCTTCTGCCTTTGGGCTTTATCATTGCCATTGGCATTGAGACGGGCTGGGAAACCATAAAGGCGCTGGTCTTCCGCCCGCGTGTGGCTGAGCTGCTCAGCAACACGCTGTGGCTGACGGCCCTTGCGGTTCCACTTTGCATCGTGACGGGCGTGGCCATCGCCTGGCTCACCGAGCGCACGCAGCTTGCCGGGCGGGGGATTTGGTCCGCACTGGCGGTCGCCCCGCTGGCTATCCCCGCGTTTGTGCAAAGCTATGCCTGGGTGAGCGTTGTCCCGTCCATGCACGGGCTCTCTGCGGGCGTGTTCCTCTCTGTCCTTGCCTACTATCCGTTTATCTATATGCCGGTTGCGGCGGTGCTGCGTCGCCTGGACCCGACACTCGAAGACGTGGCTGCGTCACTCGGTACCCCGCCCTGGCGGGTCTTTTTCCGCGTGGTGCTACCGCAGCTCAAACTCGCTATCTGCGGCGGTGCGCTGCTGGTGGCGCTGCATCTGCTGGCGGAATATGGCCTGTACGTGATGATTCGCTTCGACACCTTCACGACGGCCATTTATGACCAGTTTCAGTCTACCTTCAGTGGCCCGGCCGCTAACATGCTGGCGGGCGTGCTGGCCCTGTGCTGCCTGGCTATTTTAGTGCTGGAAGGCGTGACGCGCGGAAAAGCACGCTACGCGCGTATCGGCGCCGGGGCCGCCCGTGAACAAAAACGCTGGCCGCTGAAGCCTGCAGCCGCCGCGCTGGGTCAGCTGTTTTTCATCGTGTTGATCGTGCTGGCGCTGGGTGTGCCGTTAATTGTTCTCTGTCGCTGGATTTGGCTCGGCGGCGTTCAAAACTGGCTGAGCGCCGATCTCTGGCACTCGCTGCGCCAGACGCTGATGCTCGGCGTGGGCGGAGCCCTGCTGACCACGGCGTGCGTGATCCCCATCGCGTGGCTCGGTATCCGCTATCCGCGCCGCATCTTCCGGATGCTGGAAGGGTGTATCTATATCACCAGCTCGCTGCCGGGGATTGTCACGGCGCTCGCGCTGGTCACCGTCACCATTCATTACGCCCGTCCCATTTACCAGACGGAAGTTACCCTCTTCCTTGCCTACCTGCTGATGTTTATGCCCCGGGCGCTCATTAACCTGCGGGCGGGGATTGCCCAGGCGCCGGTTGAGCTGGAGAACGTGGCGCGCAGTCTTGGCAGCACGCCCGCGAAGGCGCTCTGGAGCGTCACGATGCGGCTGGCCGCGCCGGGTGCCGCGGCGGGTGCCGCGCTGGTGTTCCTCGGCGTCAGCAATGAATTGACCGCCACCCTGTTGCTCTCTCCACTGGGCACGCGCACGCTCTCCACCGGGTTCTGGGCGCTGACCAGCGAAATTGACTATGTGGCAGCTGCGCCTTACGCGATGCTGATGATCCTGATTTCCCTCCCGCTGACCGCCATTCTCTATATGCAGTCGAAAAAAATTGCAGGGCTATGACATGCTTGAATTAACCGCCATTTCTAAATCGTTCGCTGATGCGCAGGTGCTCGACAACCTGAACCTGAGCGTTGCGCCGGGAAGCAGGACGGCGATCGTCGGGCCATCCGGGTCGGGTAAAACCACGCTGCTGCGGATCCTTGCCGGGTTTGAAACGCCAGATACCGGGCGCATTGTCATGCAGGGAAAAACGCTGTTCGATGAAAACCGTTTTGTGCCCGCCCACCTGCGCCGGATCGGTTTTGTTCCTCAGGAAGGGGCGCTGTTCCCGCACCTTAACGTGGCAGATAACATCGCCTGGGGGCTGGACGGCACCCGCCACGAGAAACGCCAGCGCGTTGAGGCGCTGATGGAGATGGTCTCTCTGGACAGGCAGCTTGCGACGCACTGGCCGCATGAGATTTCCGGCGGACAGCAGCAGCGCGTGGCGCTGGCTCGTGCGCTGGCCCAGCGTCCTTCACTGATGTTGCTGGACGAGCCGTTCTCAGCGCTGGATACAGGCCTGCGCGCCACGACGCGCAAAGCCACGGCCGATCTGCTGGCGGAAGCAGGCGTGGCTTCGATTCTGGTCACCCACGATCAGAACGAAGCGCTCTCCTTTGCCACACAGGTGGCCGTGATGCGCGCCGGGCGTTTCACGCAGGTGGGGACCCCTTATGAGGTCTACACCTGTCCCGTTGACGAAGAGACGGCGCTGTTTCTTGGTGATGCCGTGATCCTGCCTGCTCAGCTTGCTGCCGGTTACGCCGTGTGCGCGCTGGGTGAGGTGGCAACGGACAACACACATGCGACAGGGCAGGGCCGCGTGATGCTGCGTCCTGAGCAGCTGCGCGTGACGGCATGTGCCGCGCATGAAAGCCCGATCTCGATTCTTGATGTGGACTTTACCGGCCAGTTGTCGACGCTCACCCTTGCGTTAGCCGGGGAGCAACAACCCGTGGTTCTGAAAACCGTAAGCCAGCCAGGATGGAACCCTGGCACCGCGGTACGCATTGAAATTGCTGGCACTGCGCGGGTATTCGAATATTCTTAATATTCGTTAGTAATTTCATGCAACGGGTTGTTATAAAAGAATTTTCCATGACCTGTGGCATTTCCTGAGTTTCTCTACCATGCTCATAAAACCTCACCATAATGAGTGGGGCTTTTCGTTGTTGCTGATTAATCTCAAGGAAAAAAGGTTATGAAAAAGACTATTGCTGTTTTGTTGGGAACTGCGTTTTTCTTTACGACTCATGCCTTCGCTGCTGAGCTTCTGACGAAGGAGGAGTTTAAGAAAGTTGAGTCTCAGTATCAGAAAATCGGTACGGTAAACACCTCAGGTGAAGTCTCTATCGATGATGCTAAAAAAGAACTGATCGAGAAAGCTGATAAGCAAGGCGCTGATGTCCTGGTGCTCACCTCCGGGAACACCAACAATAAAATTCACGGTACGGCCAATATTTACAAGAAAAAGTAATGTCACTGCAGCCACCCCGAAACGGGGTGGCTATTCCCCTCATCGCTTACCACGCCTCCCGTATGAACGCGGTGACACTTGCTAACGCATAGATAATGCGTATAGTTCTCATTTGCATTGCAACCAATAGATTCTAAGGCCCGCTCACGGGTCATTTTTGCGCGCACTTTCAAATGGGTTAACAATGAACAACACCAGATTACACAAAACGCTGCTGGCGCTCGCCGTCGGTGCGGCGACACATTCCGCTTACGCGGCGGATGATCAAAAAGAAGAGACTCTCGTTGTGCAGTCGGCACCAGCCAGCGACTTTACCCCCGGCGGCGACCAGCTTGTGCCGGCTTTCCTCGACGGACAGGTGGCGAACGGCGGGCGTATGGGGATGCTCGGCGAGCAGAATGCCATGGACGTACCCTTTAATATCATCAGCTACACCGCAAAGCTGGTGGACGATCAGCAGGCGAAAACCATTGCCGATGTGGTCGCCAATGACGCTGGCGTGCAATACGTTCAGGGGTATGGCAACAGCGCGGAAACTTACCGCATCCGCGGCCTGAAGTTTGACGGTGATGATATGACCTTTGGCGGGCTGTCCGGCGTTCTGCCGCGTCAGGTGGTGGATGCGCAGATGGTCGAGCGGATTGAGATCTTCAAAGGGGCAAACGCCCTGATGAACGGCGCGGCAAGCTCCGGCGTGGGCGGAATGATCAACCTTGAGCCAAAACACGCCGGCGAACTCCCGCAGGCGAAAGTCGGCGTGGACTACACCTCGGATTCCCAGGTTGGCACCACGCTGGATGCGGGCCGTCGCTACGGCGACAACGACCAGTTTGGCGCGCGGGTGAATCTGGTCCATCGCGAAGGGGAAACCGGCGTACCGAATGACCGCCGCCGCACCACGCTGCTCTCCACCGGTCTGGATTACAAAGGTGACAACTTCCGCACCTCGCTGGATCTCGGCTACCAGAAGAAAACCTTCCACGGCAGCCCGACCAGCGTCAATATTTCGGCGGTGGATTTTGTGCCGGAGCCACCGAAAAACGATCGCAACATTTCCCAGAAGTGGGCCTACAGCAACATCGAGAACGAATTCGGGATGTGGCGCAGCGAATACGACATCACCGACAGCTGGACGGCGTATACCGGACTCGGCGCGCAGCACGCTCATGAAGAAGGGACCTACAGCGCACCGAAGCTGCTGGACAAAAGCGGAAAGGCCACGGTCAGCCGCCTTGATACCAATCGCATCAGCGATTCCGTCAGTGGGATGGCGGGGATCCGCGGTCACTTTACGACCGGCTTTGTGTCGCACAAGGTGAACGTGGGTTACTCCGCGATGACCAAAAACGAAAAAATCGCCTGGAAAATGTCCGCGGCGGCAGACAACCCGACCACCAATATCTACCACAACACCGGGGTTGATATGCCGGACAGCTCAAACTTCAACGGCCTGGGCGGCAAATACAGCGATCCGCTGACCAGCGGACGCACCCGCACGCAGGGCTGGCTGCTGAGCGATACTCTGGGCGTGCTGGACGACACGCTGCTGTTTACCGCCGGGGCACGTCATCAGAAAGTGGTCATTCGCGGGTATAACAAAGTGACCGGCGCGGAAAACGATGCCGATGGCTTCGACGGCAGCCGCTGGATGCCAACCTACGGCGTGGTCTACAAGCCGTGGGAGCAGATCTCTCTTTATGCTAACCATACCGAAGCGCTGCAGCCGGGTAAAAACGCTCCTGACACCGCCATTAACTACGGGCAGAGCACCGGTATCGTTCACTCTAAACAGAACGAAGTGGGCGTGAAGGCCGACTTCGGTCGCGTGGGCGGCTCTCTGGCGCTGTTCGAAATCAAAATGCCTTCCGCTATTCTCGACAGCCAGACGAAGCATTACGGCCTGGACGCCGAGCAGCGCAACCGCGGCGTGGAACTGAATGTCTTCGGCGAGCCGATGCTGGGGATGCGCCTCAACGCCAGCGCCACCTGGCTGCAGGCGGAGCTGACCAAAACCAACAACGGTCTCAACCAGGGTAACGATGCCATTGGTGTCCCGAACTTTTACGCCGTGCTGGGCGCGGAATATGACATCAAGCCGATCGAGGGGCTGACCGCCACCGCCCGCGTAAATCACTCCGGCACGCAGTATGCCGACCTCGCGAACAGCAAAAAGCTCGACAGTTACACCACGCTGGATCTGGGGATGCGTTATCGCTTCGCGGTAAATCACAACGAAAATCAGATGACGGTACGTGCAGGCATCGACAACGTGACCAATGAAAACTACTGGGCCAGCGTGGACGATTCCGGTACCTATATTACGCAGGGCGAGCCGCGCACCTTTAAGGTCTCGGTTGGCTACACGTTCTAAGCGTCCACCCTCGTTATCCGGGGCAGGGACGCCCCACACCGCCCTCATCGTGTTATAAAATTGTAATAAAAGCTTCTTAGACTGGTCGCCAACTCCTTACCTCTTGGCCAATGACAGGAAGCCGCTATGGGCAGACCTCTGAAATCCGTATTTAAAAAAGAACATCGCGACGAAATCAATAACCGCAGCGCTAACCCGGTATTCTCCGAGGTTGCGCAGGTGTTTCTCTCCCGCCGCCGTTTTTTACAGATGGGTGCCGTGGCGGGCGCTGCCGTTTCATTCCCCTTTCTGATCAAACCCGAAAACGCCATTGCCGCGGTATCACAGCCTTCCGCGCTGGCAAAAGCGGTTTCCCTGGGCTTTACCAGCATCGACGTCTCTACGGAGGATACGGTCAGGGTGCCGGAAGGCTATATTGCCCGTCCGTTTTATCGCTGGGGCGACCCGACGGGTATCAAAGATAACATGCCGGCGTTTAAGCCGGACGCCAGCAATACCACGGACGAACAGGCCGTGCAGGCGGGCATGCACCACGACGGTATGGCGTGGTTTAGTCTGCCGCAAGGGGAGCAAAACCCGGCGCATGGCCTGCTGGCGCTGAACCATGAATACATCGACAACGGGATGTTGTTTACCGACGGCACGGCGAACTGGAGTCTCGATAAAGCCCGTAAGGGACAGAACGCGATGGGCGTGTCGGTGGTGGAGGTGAAGAAAACGGGCAGCGACTGGCAGGTCGTTCGTCCCTCTTCTTATGCCCGCCGTATTACCGTCAATACACCGATGGCGCTTACCGGTCCGGCACGGCATCAGGACTTAATGAAAACCGCCGCCGATCCGCAAGGGGAGCACGTGCTGGGCACCATGCAAAACTGCGCCAACGGACATACGCCGTGGGGCACCTATCTCACCTGCGAGGAGAACTGGTCGGATATTTTTGTCAAAAAAGCCGATCGCAACCCGCTGGAAAAACGCTACGGCATCAGCGACAGCGATGACTCCTACCGCTGGAACGAAGTGGATGAGCGGTTTAACGTCGATAAAACCCCCAATGAACCCAACCGCTTCGGCTGGGTCGTGGAGATTGATCCCTACGACCCGGCCTCCACGCCGCGTAAACACACCGCCCTGGGCCGCTTCAAGCATGAAGGCGCCGCCGTCACGCTCGCCGCCGATAACCGCGTGGTGGTCTATATGGGGGATGACCAGAAGTTTGAGTACATCTATAAATTTGTCTCGGACAAAAAATACGATCCAGCAAACCGTGAAGCCAATATGCAGCTGCTGACGTCCGGTACGCTGTACGTTGCCCGCTTCAACGAGGAGGGTAGCGGCGACTGGCTGCCGCTGATCTTCGGGCAAAATGGTCTGGATCAAGACCACGGTTTTGAAAACCAGGGCGATCTGCTGATTAAAACCCGCCTCGCGGCTGACGTGGTGGGGGCAACGAAAATGGATCGCCCCGAGTGGATAGCGGTCGACCCGCACGCCAGCGGCAGCGTCTACTGTACGCTCACCAACAACAGCGATCGCGGGAAAGAGGGTAAGGCGCCGGTTGATGCCGCCAACCCGCGCGCTAATAACGTGTTTGGTCATATTATGCACTGGCACGAAGAGGGGGGCGATCCTGCTGCCACACGCTTTAAGTGGGATATTCTGGTAATGGCCGGGCGTACCGACAGCGACGATCCGAAGGCCAAAGGTTCGATGCAGGGGGCGGCCTTCGGCAGCCCCGATGGCCTGTCGTTCGATCACCAGGGCGTACTGTGGATCCAGACCGACGTCTCCTCCAGCACCATTAACAAGAAAGCCTACGAGGGGATGGGCAATAACCAGATGGTGGCCACCATTCCGGGCACCAATGAGTACCGCCGTTTCCTGACCGGACCGCGCGGGTGTGAAATCACCGGGATTGCGTTTACGCCGGACAACCGGACGCTGTTCATTAACATTCAACATCCGGGGGAGGGCGGGGATGATATCACCGACCCGGCCAATCCGCGTGCCGTCTCCAACTGGCCAGATGCAAACCCGAGCGGACGCCCGCGTTCCTCAACGGTGGTGATCACCAAAGCGGACGGCGGGATCATCGGCTCATAACCTCTCATCGCCGGGTGCATAACGTGCCCCGGCGTTAAACTTGCTACCGCCAGCATGAAGTGTTAAAACGTGCCCCTTCTAAAAAAGAGACAGGGGTAGGACGTGAAAGACGCGTCATCCGCTTCAGGCAACGGTAGCGCTGAAGCTTCGTCGGAACAGAATCCGACGCTGCAACGTGGTTTGCAAAATCGACATATTCAGTTAATTGCCCTTGGCGGCGCAATCGGTACCGGGCTGTTTCTCGGCATCGGCCCTGCCATTCAGATGGCCGGTCCGGCGGTGCTGCTGGGTTACGGCATTGCCGGCATTATCGCCTTCCTGATCATGCGCCAGCTTGGCGAGATGGTCGTTGAAGAGCCGGTTTCAGGCTCCTTCGCACACTTTGCGTATAAATACTGGGGCCCGTTCGCAGGCTTCCTCTCCGGCTGGAACTACTGGGTGATGTTTGTGCTGGTGGGAATGGCCGAACTGACCGCCGCAGGCATCTATATGCAGTACTGGCTGCCCGATGTCCCGACGTGGGTCTGGGCCGCGGCCTTCTTTATTATCATCAACGCCGTCAACCTTGTGAACGTACGCCTGTATGGTGAAACCGAATTCTGGTTCGCGCTGATTAAGGTGCTGGCGATCATCGGGATGATCGGCTTTGGCCTGTGGCTGCTGTTCTCCGGTCACGGCGGCGAACGAGCGACCATCGACAACCTCTGGCAGCACGGCGGCTTCCTGGCCACGGGCTGGAAGGGGCTGATCCTCTCCCTGGCGGTCATCATGTTCTCGTTCGGCGGGCTGGAGCTGATTGGGATCACCGCTGCTGAAGCGCGCGATCCGCATAAAAGCATTCCGAAAGCGGTCAACCAGGTGGTGTACCGTATTCTGCTGTTTTACATCGGTTCGCTGGTCGTGCTATTGGCGCTTTATCCCTGGGTGGAAGTGAAATCTGACAGCAGCCCGTTTGTGATGATTTTCCACGATCTGAACAGCAACGTGGTAGCCTCGGCGCTGAACTTCGTTATCCTGGTGGCCTCGCTGTCGGTGTATAACAGTGGCGTTTACTCCAACAGCCGTATGCTGTTTGGTCTCTCCGTGCAGGGCAATGCGCCGAAGTTCCTCACCCGCGTCAGCCGCCGTGGCGTGCCGGTCAACTCTCTGCTGCTCTCAGGGGCCATTACCTCGCTGGTGGTGCTGATTAACTACCTGCTGCCAAAATCTGCCTTTGGTTTGCTGATGGCGCTGGTTGTCGCCACGCTGCTGCTGAACTGGATCATGATCTGCCTGGCGCACCTGCGCTTTCGCGCCGCCATGCGCCGCAAGGGGCGTGAGACGCAGTTTAAGGCGCTGCTCTACCCGGCGGGCAACTACCTCTGTATCGCCTTCCTGGGGCTGATTCTGGTGCTGATGTGCACCATGGATGCGATGCGCCTGTCCGCGCTGCTGCTGCCGGTGTGGGTGGTGTTCCTGTTTATCGCGTTCAAGCTTTCGCGCAAAAAGTAGCACGGTTTTCTCCCTCTCCCTGTGGGAGAGGGCCGGAGTGAGGGCACCAGGCCACACCATAACAGACCGCACCTGCCCTCACGCCCGGTGGCGCTACGCTTACCGGGCCTACATGTTCCGGGTCGTTATTATTTTGTAGACCGGATCAGCGAAGCCGTCAGCCGGTCTGCAACGTGCAATATCAAATCTTAAACGCTATCCGTTTCCCATTCGGTAACGTGACATCAATGCTCAGTTCACCGCCGAGGGCACTGACATAGCGTTTGAGTGTTGAAAGCCGGGGATCGTTACCCGGCTGTTCGATTTTCGCTACAGTGGGTTGTTTTACCCCCATTGCGTTGGCCAGTTCCGTCTGCGAAACATTGAGCTCTTCCCGCAATTGATTCAGGGCAACAATTCTGCGCATCACTTCAACTTTAGCCGCAATACGCTCCTGACTTTCCGCGCTCTGTTGTGCCATAAGTTCTTTTAGCGTTGCCATATGGCCTCCTTATCAGCCAGATGTCTGCTGTACTCAACGTCAGCCAGCGTAATCATTTCTTTATAAAACCGTTTTTGGTTACAACCGGTTTTGTCTCCTGCACAGAGCACAATCGCTTTACGGTCAGGATCAAAAGCAAAAAAGGCCCTGATGGGTTTGCCCGCATGATGAATGCGTAACTCTTTCATATTCGCATAGGCTGAAGCCTTTACGGTGTCTACATATGGCCGCCCAAGCGTTGGGCCAAACTCAGCAAGGATATGCATCATCGCCAGCACATCTTCTTTCAATGCTGTTGTTTGTTCAAAGAACCATTCATCAAATCTGTCCGTTGTCTCGACGTTCCACATCGTTTCTCCTGTTGCTTCCTCGCTGTTTTATTTTATAGCCTATTGGCTATAATGGCAATCAAATGCCTCGTTTTGATATACAGCACCTTTATCGTGACCCCCCTCCCAAATCTTCTACGATCCACAGGATCTTTATTTTGTAATCGATTACTTTTTACCTGAACTGTTTTGTAATCGATTACTTTTTGAGGGTGGGGCTCGTCATGGTGTCAACAACTGAAAGTAGTGGAAAGGCGATAGCACAGCACCGGCTGCTGGTTCCGCGGCTGTCGCTGATGATGTTTCTGCAGTTTTTTATCTGGGGTAGCTGGTCGGTTACGCTCGGCCTGGTGATGACCCAGCACAACATGTCTTTACTGATTGGTGATGCGTTCTCCGCCGGGCCAATCGCCTCTATTCTGTCGCCGTTTGTGCTTGGCATGCTGGTGGATCGCTTCTTTGCCTCGCAAAAGGTCATGGCGGTGATGCATCTCGCCGGGGCGGCGATCTTGTGGTTTGTGCCGGGCACGCTGATTGCTGAAAACGGTGTGCTGCTGATCGGCCTGCTGTTTGGCTACACGCTCTGCTACATGCCAACCCTTGCGCTGACTAACAACATTGCGTTTCACAGCCTGGCAAACGTCGATAAAACCTTCCCGGTGGTTCGCGTATTCGGCACTATCGGCTGGATTGCGGCGGGGATATTTATTGGCGTTACCGGTGTGGCGGCAAGCGTCACCATCTTCCAGGTGGCGGCGGCCAGCTCCGTGCTGCTGGCCCTCTACAGCCTGACGTTGCCGCACACGCCAGCCCCCGCTAAAGGGCTGCCGGTTAAGGTGCGCGATCTGTTCTGCGCGGATGCCTTCGCGCTGCTAAAAACCCGTCATTTCTTCGTCTTTTCCGTCTGCGCGATGCTGATTTCCGTGCCGCTCGGTACCTACTACGCCTATACCGCGTCTTATCTGGCAGACGCAGGGATTGCTGATGTCAGCACTGCGATGTCGTTCGGGCAGATGTCGGAGATCGTCTTTATGCTGGTGATCCCGCTGCTGTTCCGCCGTCTGGGCGTGAAAGTTATGCTGCTGATCGGCATGCTGGCGTGGTTCGTGCGTTACGCCATGTTTGCCCTCGGCGTGAGCGAAGAGGGACGTTTCCTGCTGTACATTGGCATTCTGCTGCACGGCGTGTGCTATGACTTCTTCTTTGTGGTGGGCTTTATCTACACCGACCGCGTGGCGGGCGAAAAAGTAAAAGGCCAGGCGCAGAGCATGATTGTGATGTTCACGTACGGTATCGGGATGCTGCTCGGCTCGCAGATTTCCGGGGCACTCTACAACCGCCTGGTGGCTGGGCAGACCGTGCCGCAGGCGTGGGTGACATTCTGGTGGATCCCGGCGGTGGCCGCCGCGGCGATCGCGCTTATTTTCCTTCTCACGTTCAGGTATGACGGTGACAAGGCGTAACGTTCTGGAGGTGGTATGAGGACGATGAAAGGACCCGGTATTTTTCTGTCACAGTTTATTGGCGAAGAGGCCCCGTTTAACGCGCTCGACGGCCTGGCTGGGTGGGCGGCAGATAAGGGCTATAAAGCGGTGCAGATCCCCTGCAATCATCCGCACATTTTTGATGTAGAAAAAGCCGCAGAGAGCCAGGCCTACTGCGATGACGTCACCGCTAAGCTGGCCGCACACGGGCTTGTCATCAGCGAGCTGTCGACCCATCTTGAAGGGCAGCTTGTGGCGGTTAACCCGGCTTACAACGATGCCTTTGACCATTTCGCGCCCGCGTCCGTGCGCGGTAACGATGCGGCCCGCCGGGCGTGGGCCACGGAGAAACTGAAGCAGGCGGCGATCGCCTCCGCCAGACTGGGCCTGAAAGCGCATGCAACGTTCTCCGGCTCGCTGGCCTGGCCGTTTTTTTACCCGTGGCCGCCGCATAACGAGCAGCGTTTCCAGGAGGCGTTCGCGGCGCTGGCAGCCCGCTGGCGACCGATTCTGGATACCTTCGATGAACAGGGCGTAGACGTCTGTTTTGAGCTGCATCCGGGGGAAGATCTGCACGACGGGGTGACGTTTGAGCGTTTTCTGGCGCTGGTGGATAACCACCCGCGCTGCAACATTCTCTACGACCCGAGCCATATGCTGCTGCAGCAGATGGACTACCTGGCCTTTATCGACATCTATCACGCGCGTATCAAAGCATTCCACGTGAAGGATGCCGAATACCGCGCCAGCGGGCGGAGCGGGGTGTATGGCGGCTATCAGCCGTGGATCAACCGTGCCGGCCGCTTCCGTTCGCTGGGCGACGGGCAGATCGACTTCAGGGGCATATTCAGCAAACTGACGCAGTACGACTACGATGGCTGGGCGGTACTGGAGTGGGAGTGCTGCCTGAAGGATGGCGATACCGGTGCCCGCGAAGGCAGCGAGTTTATCCGCCGCCACATTATTCCGGTCTCCGGGCGCGCGTTTGACGATTTCGCGGCAGGAGGCAGCCATGATTAACGTCGGCATTGTCGGCAGCGGGTTTATCGGCCCGGCGCATATCGAGGCGCTCAGGCGCCTGGGTTTTGTGCAGGTCGTCGCGCTGTGCGACAGCTCGCTGGCGCAGGCGCAGGAAAAAGCGCGTCGGCTTAACGTCCCGCACGCCTACGGCAGCGTGGATGCGTTACTCGCGCATCCCGATCTGCACGTGGTGCACAACTGCACGCCAAATCACCTGCACGCAGAGATTAACCGCCAGATCCTGCGCGCGGGAAAACACGTCTTTTCCGAGAAGCCGCTGTGCATGACCCCGGACGAGGCCCGCGAGCTGGTGGTGCTGGCAGAGCAGGCGGGTGTGTTGCACGGCGTCAGCTTTGTCTATCGCCAGTTTGCGATGGTGCGACAGGCCGCGAGCATGCTGCGCGTGGGCAGCGTCGGACGGGTATTTGCCGCGCACGGCAGCTATCTACAGGACTGGATGCTGCTCGAAACCGACTACAACTGGCGGGTGGATGCCGCGCTGGGCGGGGCGTCGCGCGCGGTGGCGGATATCGGCTCCCACTGGTGCGACACGGTGCAGTTTGTCACCGGCCGCCGCATCACCGAGGTGATGGCCGACCTCGCTATCGTCTGGCCGACGCGCAAGGCTAGCGTGGCCGGAAATCAGACCTTCGTGCACGAGGAGCACGCCCGCTATGAGGACAAGCCGGTCACCACCGAAGATTTCGGCTCGGTGCTGTTCCGCTTTGACGACGGCAGCAAGGGCAGCTTTAGCGTCTCGCAGGTGAGCGCCGGGCGCAAAAACCGCCTGACGTTTGAGATCAACGGCAGCGAGCGGTCGGTGGCGTGGGATCAGGAGAGCCCTCAGCAGCTGTGGATAGGCCATCGCGCACAGGCAAACCAGACGCTCAGCGACGATCCGAGCCTGATGAACCCAGACGTGGCCGACAGCGCCCATTTTCCCGGCGGGCATATTGAAGGCTGGCCGGATGCCTTCAAAAACATGATGGCGCAGTTCTACCGTGCCGTGCAGACGGGCGCAATGCCGGAACGGCCTGCGTTTGCCACCTTCCATGATGGCGCGAACGTGATGTATATCATTGATGCAATAGTAAAAAGCCACCAGCAACAGCGCTGGGTTCGCGTGGCGCAATGACGCGTTGCCCGGTTCGCCGGGCAACAAATTTATGGTAGCCTGCACAAAACGCTAACCGCAGGATGTGTCGTCGCTATGTCAATTCAGAAAATCGCTCAGCTGGCCGGGGTCTCCGTGGCGACGGTTTCCCGGGTGCTCAACAACAGCGATACCGTGAAAGCAAAAAACCGCGATCGCGTCCTGCAGGCGATTAAAGAGAGTAACTACCAGCCCAATCTGCTGGCGCGCCAGCTGCGCACGGCCCGCAGCTATATGATCCTGGTGATGGTCTCGAACATTGCCAACCCGTTCTGCGCCGAGGTGGTGAAAGGCATCGAAGAAGAGGCCGAGAAAAACGGCTACCGCATTCTGCTCTGTAACTCTGGCTCTGATATCGAACGCTCCCGCTCGGGCTTGAGCCTGCTTTCCGGCAAAATCGTCGACGGCATTATCACTATGGACGCCTTTTCGAAGCTGCCGGAACTGGCCGCGCTGATAGGCGCTGCACCCTGGGTACAGTGCGCTGAATACGCCGATGCCGGGACGGTTTCCTGCGTGGGGATTAACGACGTCGATGCGTCGCAGCACGCCGTCAGCCAGCTTGCTGAAGGTGGCCGCAAGCGCATTGCCATGATCAACCACGACCTCAGCTATAAATACGCCCGGCTGCGCGAGCGCGGCTACAAGAGCGTGATCCACCTTAAAGACCTGGCGTATCAGGCGGTTGAGTACGCAAGCGATCTCAGCTCCCGCGCCGGAATGGCCGCCATGCAAAATCTGCTGAAGGAAAACCCGCCGGACGCGGTATTTGCCGTTTCCGACACCCTGGCGGCAGGGGCCTTGTGCGCTATTCAGCAGGCGGGGCTGCGCGTGCCGGAGGATATTGCAGTGGTCGGTTTTGACGGCACCGAGCTGGCGGACATGATTTCGCTGACGACCATCGAACAGCCGTCGCGCAATATCGGGCGCAAGGCGGTCGATCTGCTCTTAAATAAGATCGACAACCCGGATGCGCCCACGGAAAGAGTGATGATGGACTGGCGCTTTATTTCCCGCGCCAGCACCTGATTATCTGGCGACAGCGCCTGCCAGCGAGCGAATATCGTTCCCGGTCGGCGACTGGTGAATACGCAGACCAAATTCATCCACCACCGCGAAAATATGGTCGAAGATGTCGGCCTGAATCTCTTCATATTCTGCCCAGACCACCGTATTGGTGAAGGCATATATTTCAATCGGCAGGCCGTTAGCATCCGGCGCCAGCTGGCGCACCATTAATGTCATATCTTTACGAATCCGCGGATGGTTGCGCAGATATTCATTCAGGTAAGCGCGGAAAGTGCCGATATTGGTCATCTTGCGCAGGTTTAATATCGATTCCCCTTCACCGTTCTGCTGATTCCACAGGTTAATCTCCTCATGACGCGCGGCCAGATAGGGCTTCAGCAGCTTCGCCTGAATGAGTCTCTGCTGCTCCTGCTCGTCGAGAAAATGAATGCTGGTGGTATCAATATTCAGGCTGCGTTTAATGCGTCGCCCGCCGGAGGCGGACATGCCGCTCCAGTTGATAAAGGCGTCGGAGACCAGCGCCCACGTCGGAATAGTCGTAATCGTATTATCGAAATTGCGCACCTTAACGGTGGTCAGCCCGATGTCCGTCACCGTGCCGTTGGCACCGTATTTCGGCATCTCCAGCCAGTCGCCGAGCTTGAGCATGTCGTTGGCCGAGAGCTGAATACCCGCCACCAGGCCCAGGATAGGATCCTTAAACACCAGCATTAAGACCGCCGCCATGGCCCCCAGACCGCTTATCAGAATCGCCGGAGACTGGCCGATGAGCAGGGAGATAATTAAGATCCCCACCAGAATGGCACTCACCAGCTTGATGCCCTGGAAGATCCCCTTCAGCGGCAGCTGCGACGCGGTGGCCATTTTCTGCGACAGATTGAAAATCACGTCCAGCAGCGAGAAGAAGGCGAGGAGGGCATACACCATCACCCACAGCTTTGCGCAGGTGGTTAATATTTCCGCCGCTTCGCTGCCTTTTTGCAGCCACAGTACCGCCTGGACGTTAACGATTATCCCCTGAAGGGTAAAGGCCAGACGGTGAAATAATTTATTCTGGGTGATGATCTGCAGCCACAAATGGCTGCTGGCCTGCGCGCGCTTCTCAAAGGCCCGCAAGACCACTTTGTGCAGAATAAAATGAATGATAATGGCGGTAAGAAAAATAATACCAAAGATGATAACTAATGATGTGGTGGGGGTAATTTCGATCCCTAACTCTTCTACCTGAGCAATTAATTCCTGCATAACGTCTCCTGTATTGATGCAGCCCCATAATGGCGGCTGCGGATCTATTATGCAAATTCGCGGCTTATTTGGTGGCCTGGCAGGTTTTCACCACGGGCAGAGACAGGCGATGGCGCATACGTAACGTTGCCAGCCCCAGAACGATCATCATGACAGTTTCCACGGCCAGGAAGACATTAATCGCCTGAGTGTAATCCCCGTGATGGTGTTGCAGCGCGTGAAGCAAAATCGCCCCAAAAATGGCCGGACCCAGCCCCAGCGCGGCCTGCTGCAGCGTGCTCAAAATGGCGCTCGCCGCCCCCGCATCGTCAGGCTGAATATCGCGCATCCCGATACGGTAGAAACTGTTTACGATCAGCGCCTGCCCGTAGCCCACCAGCCCGGTGGCGGGCGCCAGCGTCAGCGCGGTGTTATTCATACCCCACAGGTGGAACGTCGCCATCAGCGCCAGCAGGCCGGTAATCTGGATCGCCAGACCCGTCAGCAGAATGGTGCTGGTGCTGTAGCGGGCAATCAGACGCGGCGCGAACCATGCGGAAATAAAGTAGGTCACGCCCAGGGCGATAAAGCTGTTCCCCGATTGCCACGGCGCCATCCCCAGACCGGTTTGCATGGTGAGCGCCATACAGAACATAAACCCGGACCAGACGCTGAAAAAGAGCATCGCAATCAGGACGCCAAAGCGAACGCTGCGAAGGGAAAGCAGGCGCGGCGGGATCAGCGGATGGGCATTCTCACGCTCTTTTTTACGGGCATTCAATACCATCAGATAGCCCAGCGGGAGGATGGCAAACAGTGCGGCCTTCAGCGGCCAGGACCAGTGCCATTGGGGGCCAAGCGCCATCGGGAACAGCAGGCAGCAGAGAATGACCGCCAGCAGGACAGTGCCCGCCCAGTCAATGCGCGAAGGCGTGTCACGACGGGTTTCCGGCACGAAGCGGCGGCTCAGCGCCAGCACCACCAGACAAATCGGGACGTTGATAAAGAAGGCGTTACGCCAGCCCAGCCCGGTGATATCCGCCGACACCAGCCAGCCGCCGCCCATCTGCCCGACGATAAACGCAATCCCGCCGATACCGCCAAACAGGCTGATGGCTTTGGCGTGGGCGGTGCCTTTCAGCGTGACGTGCAGCGTGGCAAGAATTTGCGGCATGATAAGCGCAGCCCCAGCGCCCTGAACAATGCGCGCCGCCAGCAGCTGTTCAATATTCCCCGCCATCCCACACAGCAGCGAGGCCAGGCTAAAGCCTGCCACGCCCCACATAAACAGGCGACGGCGGCCAAAGTTATCCCCGAGCTTGCTACCGAGGGCGAGGCAGACGGCAAAGGCCACGCCGTAGAGGGCGACAATCAGCTCCAGCTCGGTGGCGGTCGCATGCAGTGAATGGGTGATGGCGTCCAGCGCCACGTTGGTGATTGAGGTGTCTATCATCGGCAGCATCTGGCCGGTTAACAGCAATATCAGGCCCGCGCGACCCGGTGAAACTACTGACGTATTCATGGTAACTCCATTGCGTCATTCAACAGATGGTCGTAGCATCAACCATCTGATAAACGGGTACCAGTTCTTACTTATACTGGTACTGGCACTACCATGCAGGGGGATTTATGGCCTTGATGTCTGAACCCGTCGCCTCACATCAGGATGACACCCGAAAACAGCTGGGGGCATTTTTACGTGCCCGTCGTGAAAGTCTCGATCCACAGCGTCTTGGCCTGCCGCGCAGCGGTCGACGCCGTACGCCGGGTCTGCGCCGGGAGGAGGTGGCAATGCTCGCGGACGTGGGGGTGACCTGGTACACCTGGCTGGAGCAGGGGCGGGACGTCAATCCCTCCAGCGCGGTGATGGCCGCTATCGCAAAAGCGCTGCAGTGTACCCCAACCGAAGCCCGGCACCTGTTTGTGCTGGCAGGGCTGCCGCCGGGTGAAGCGCCGCAGGCGGTCTGCTGCGAGGGTATCAGTGAAGGCACGCGCCGCCTGCTGGATACGCTGATGCCGAAACCCGCCAGCATTCAGAAACCGAACTTCGACATCGTGGCGTGGAATGACAGCTTCGGACATCTGATGGGCGTCGATTTCAATGACATTCCGCCGGAAGACCGCAACTGCATCTACCTGTTCCTCACCCATCCGGCGTGGCGCGCACGTCTTGGCAGACGCGACGATGTGCTGCCCATCTTTGTCTCCTACTTCCGCGCGGCGATGGCCGAACACCGGGGTGATCCGCTGTGGGAGGCCAAACTGGCGCGCTTCTTTGCGGTGTCGGAGGAGTTTAAAACGTTGTGGCACCAGCGCAACGACGTGCGCGGCGTAGAGAACCAGCTCAAGCTGTTTACCCATCCGGAGCTGGGAGACTTTACGCTGCAGCAGATGTACTGGTACTCCGCGCCGCGAAACGGGTCACGGCTGCTGGTGTATCTGCCGGTGGATGAGGCGGGGGAGCGGGCAATGGAATGGCTGGCGGCGCAGGGTAAGTAAGTTTTTTGCGAGAGGCTTTCAGGGAATAAGATCCGAATCTGCTAAGTGGAGGAGACCGGTGTAATGTGGGGGGTAACTTAAACCAATCGACTGAATCGACATCATTTCGATGAGGTGTTAAGTCGTCTATACTCACGCCATGAGAAACCACCATGTCGCCACTGATGATTGATTCCGCAGATTTCAGCCAAAAATTAGGCCTTATCTCCCGAAACGTCGAACATACTGAAGCGTTTCTTGCGCGAGGCACGGTGGATTTTCATCTGCCCGGATTTATGCTGCCTGAGGGATATCGCCTGTTAAAATCGCGCTACGGCGATGAATACCGTCTCGTAACCACCGACGACGGAAAACCCTATACGGCGTATGCGGTGAAGTTAACGTTCCATAAAGAAATTACGTTTCCTCACGGCGCAGCGACACAGGTTATGGTCTGGCGTACGCCGCGCGCTGTCCATCAGCGTGTCATCAGTGGATTACCACAATCCTTCTTTCAATGGGTGTTAAGCGAATACGACATTGTTGTGTCTGACAGTGAGCAAACCGGAGACGGTCAGCGGTTTTGGTTACGCATGATCGACTGGGCGTTCAGCATGAATTATCGGATAAGCGTAGCGGACGGTACGGTAGGAGAAGAGTGGCATTTAACACCGGTGAGTTCATACGCCGAGCTGGAAGAGCGCTGGATTGCGTTTGCCTGGGGATACGATCGCGATGTCCATCCACATCGCAGGTTAGTCATCAGTAAAGCGTAACGGGCCGCATAGCGCGGCCCGTGTTAATTAGCACTCAGTCACAATCGTGCTCAGCGGCAGGCGAGATTTTGGCAGCGTGGCGTTGAAATCTTCCACGCTGTGGTGTCCAACCGGCACCACCACCAGGCTGGTGAAGCCTTTTTCTTTCAGACCAAACTCTTCATCGAGGATCGCCGCGTCGAAACCTTCAATCGGTACCGCGTCCAGGCCCAGCGCAGCCACGCCCAGCAGGAAGTTACCGACGTTCAGGTAAACCTGTTTCGCCATCCACTGGTCGTCATCTTTAAGATCCACTCGGTGCATATCGGCAAAGTAGTGACGGCCTTTGTTATTGGCTGCTTTCGCTTCCGGCGTGGCAAAGCGACCATCAGCCTCTTCCTGATCCACAACGCGTTCCAGCCAGGCGTCATCCATCGCGGTTTTCGCGCAGAACACCACCACGTGAGAAGCATCGAGCATTTTGCGTTCGTTGAACACATAGGTACCCGCGGCAGATTTCGCTACGCGCGCTTTTCCTTCCTCGGTGCTGGCCACAATAAAGTGCCACGGCTGGGAGTTGGTGCTGGACGGGCTGTACTGCAGCAGGGTTTTGATTTTTTCCGCTTCTTCAGCGGTCAGTTTTTTGGCTGGGTCGAACGCCTTGGTGGAGTGGCGTTTCAGGGCGACAGAAATGATATCCATAACAACTCCTGGTGATGAAAATCGCCCGCGTGCGGGCGCGAAAGATGAGCAGATTACAGCGGGACGTGGAAAAAGATAAGTGCAATTCGAGCGCTTAATCTGTTCGTCTCAGACGAACAATCAGGCTGGCCTGATCCACTTCTGGTCTTTTTTCGGCAGTTTATCCACCACCAGATGCCAGGAATCCGTAATCAGGTCGGTCACCAGTTCTGGCGTGACGTCATCCGTACCGTAGAGGGAGATCCAGTGCTTTTTGTTGAGGTGATAGCCCGGTTCAACGCCGCGATAGATCTGCTGATTTAACAGCGATTTTTCCGGGTCTGACTTCAGGCTGACGTGCGGCCGCCCGTGCGCGACTGCCACAATCATGAAAATTTTTCCGCCCACTTTAAACACGTCAAATTCTGGCCCAAACGGCCAGCAGTGTTCGGTAAAGGGCAACTCCAGCGCCACGCGTTTGGCGTGCTCCTGCAAGGATTTACTCTCCATCGCTCTCTTCCTGGGCAAGCCCGCGCCACATCACCTCAAAGCCGAGCGCTTTAAATTCGACGGCACGGGAAGGATCGCGGGTGGCAAATTCCATCGTGGATTCGGCCAGCGATAAGAACAGCGCATCGCCGAACGTTTTGAACTCATCAGACATAAACACCTGACGCACCGAGCGACGGCAAAGTTCATGCAGCTCCGGGAACATCTCTTTCACCGCCTGTTCCGTTTCGGCGCTCAGCTTTTCACTGACGCCAATCTGGCGGATAGCCGCATGGGCAACCGGGTTACGAATTCCCCAGTCCACATAGCTGTTCCAGATATTGCGGGTATGTTCTTTTGGCAGGGTGATGGTGCGATCGAGGTTCGCCAGCATGGTCTGGCAGAGATCCTGCTTCAGATGCAGATAGAGGGCATTCAGCAGATCGTCTTTTGTAGCAAAGTAGCGGAACAGGGTGCCTTCGGCGACACCCGCCTTACGGGCAATGAGCGCCGTTGAGGCGGCAATACCTGACTGTGCAAATGCCACCGTTGCGGCTTCCAGTAAGGCCTGTTTTTTATCTTCACTCTTCGGACGTGCCACTAAATTTTTCCCCCTGTCAATGATAAAAACCCTGATTGAAACACGTGCTTTGACCCGCTGCAACGCGGAATGTCAAAGATCGAAAACGTCTTGACGACTTTCTCATCACATCTATAATGAGTGCTTACTCACTCATAATCAAGTTTACCCCGCGCAAACTATCGGATGGGGCGCGTTTTCGGGTCAGGATATGAAAAAACCTCTCTTCATCTGCGTGGTGTTAATCATGATTTTAGCTTCAGCTGCGAGTTTACCGTGTGTTCTGAATGCCGGATTTGGCCAGTCGCCGCAGGGTGAGCAACTGACGGCAGTGGAGGCCTCCCCCCAGTATCGTGAGGGGAAATTCCACAACACGCTGCCGACGCCGGGGTATAACGGCGACAAAAATATGCTGGTCGCGATGTGGGATTTCCTGACCAAAAAAACCGAAAACGCACGCCCGGCCCGGCCGCTTCCGCTGGTAAAAACCGATCTTGCGAGCCTGCCGCTGGAGCAGGACACCCTGGTGTGGCTTGGCCACTCCTCGTGGTACCTGCAGCTGGCGGGCAAACGCATTTTGATTGACCCGGTACTCGGCAACTATGCCGCACCGTTCTCGTTCCTCAATAAAGCGTTTGCCGGCGAGTATCCGTGGCGGGCAGAAAGCATGCCGGAGATCGACCTGCTGATTATTTCGCACGATCACTACGATCATCTCGATTACGCCACCATCAGGGCGTTACTGCCGAAGGTGAAGCGCGTGGTCACGCCGCTGGGCGTCGGCTCCCACCTGCGTTACTGGGGAATGAACCCCGAGATTATCGACGAGCGCGACTGGAACCAGTCGGTGCGCATCAGCGATGAGCTGACGGTGCACGTTCTGCCGGCGCGTCACTTCTCCGGGCGGGGTATCAAACGCGATCGCACCCTGTGGGGCAGCTTTATGTTCGTCACGCCGGAACAGAAGGTTTACTACAGCGGTGATTCCGGCTACGGCCCGCACTTTAAGGCCATCGGCGAGCAGTTTGGCGAGGTGGATCTGGCCATCATGGAAAACGGTCAGTACGACCAGGACTGGAAGTACATCCACATGCTGCCGGAGGAGACAGCGCAGGCGTCGGCGGATCTTGGCGCCAAAGCCGTGGTGCCCGGACATAACGGACGCTTCGTGCTGGCGAAACACGCCTGGAACGACCCGCTGATCCAGTTGGCCAACGCCAGCAAGGATCAAAATTATCGGCTGCTGACACCGGAACTGGGCGAGCCCGTCCGGGTGAGTGACACCACGCAAACATTCCGTACGTGGTGGGAATAATGTTTAAGCGAGAAGCAGAGGGGGAGAGCAGTATGACCATTTCCGCTCAAGTCATCGACACTATCGTCGAATGGATCGACGACAACCTGCACCAGCCATTACGTATAGAAGAGATTGCCCGTCACGCGGGCTACTCGAAATGGCATCTGCAGCGGTTGTTTATGCAGTACAAAGGGGAGAGTCTGGGACGCTATATCCGTGAACGCAAGCTGCTGCTGGCGGCACGCGATCTGCGTGAATCCGACGCCCGGGTATACGATATCTGCCTGCGTTACGGGTTTGACTCGCAGCAGACGTTTACCCGCATCTTCACCCGCACCTTCAACCAGCCGCCTGGCGCGTACCGCAAAGAGAACCATAGCCAGACACATTAACCTGTCGTGTGTAGGCCGGGTAAGGCGTAGCCGCCACCCGGCTTTTTTGCTTAAGACGCCAGTGAAAACCAGCGGCGCCAGACGAAACGCAACACGAAGAATTCGATCGCCCCGAGCAGTAAAAACCACACGCAGAACAGAATGGTGTAAAGCTGGTTAAGGTCGACCATATGAAAGGTGGTCACCAGCTTCTGCGCCAGCACCAGCCCAAGCGAGGGCGCAGGGAGCAGCAGACACGAAAGCAGGGCCAGCAATAAAATGCCACCTGCCGTGAGCAGCGATTCTAACGGGTGTTTCATCGTAATGTTAATCGTCAGTTAAAAATGTCATTGTCCGGCATCCCGGCACGTTAAGCAATTTAAACCCGTCGCCCGGTTTCTCCCTCGCCCCTTTGGGGTGTATGGTCCGCAGACTGGTCGCTTACGGACTCGTCGCCCACAGCTCGCAGTGTTTCTGCACCAGTGAAATAAGCGATCCGCCGTCGGCGATAAAGTCGCGCATGCGCTGCGCCTCGCTCTTGCCCTGCTTTAACAGCAGGGCAATTTCATTGATTGCGCTTGTCGCGCCGAGCTTCTCGGCCGACGGCGCAACCTGCTCCAGCAGCCAGGCGATATCTTCCGCCACGGTTTTATGCTCGCCGGTATGTACATCCGTCAGAATACCTTCCAGCCCGTAGCGACAGGCCTGGAAACGGTTAAAGCGATAGAGCAGAAAATCCTTTTCCTGATGCTTATAAGGCCGTGTGGTCAGCAGCCAGTGGGATGTCGCCTGAATCAGCCCGGCGATATTAATCGCGTGGCCGAGGGTCAGCGGCGTATCCATCACCCGCACCTCCACGGTGCCAAAATGCGGGCTGGGGCGAATGTCCCAGTGCAGATCTTTAATGCTGTCGATCATGCTCGTGGAACTCAGGCGGCGGAACAGCCCTTCGAACTCCTGCCAGCTGTTGACCCACGGCATCTGACCGTTATCCGGGAAGCCCGAGAAGATATTGAGCCGCGACGAGGCAAATTTCGTGTCCGTGCCCTGCATATACGGCGATGCCGCCGCCAGGGCGATAAAGTGCGGCACAAAGCGCGACAGGCCGTGCAGCAGGTAGATGGCGTCATCCCCGGTCCGACAGCCGACATGCACGTGCTGGCCGAACACCGTGGCCTGCAAAATCAGATAGCCAAAGCGCTCCAGCGTGATGTTATAGCGCTCGTCGTCGCACACCTCCTGACGCTGCCACTTCTGGAACGGATGCGTCCCGCCGCCGCAAATCTGGATGTGCTGCTCCGCCGCCGCGCGCAGGATGCTCTGCTGCATCACCGAGAACTGCGCCGCCGCCTGGTCGATGTTCTGACACACGCCGGTTGCGATTTCGAGCATGCTTTCGGTGATATCGTGCTTCACTTCCCCACCTTTGATGTCGTCTTTGACGGCGGCAATAAGCGCGGAGGAGTCCTGGCTTAGATCGTAGCCTGGCGGATTCACCACCTGCAGTTCCAGTTCGATGCCAAGGGTATAGGGTTCAGAGGATTTGAAATCGGGTAAAGGCATGGCGCACTCCGTTGTCAGTAGAGTGATGAGTATAGACAACGACGTGGCGCTCACTTTTCAGGGTGGTATAACTGTTAGCAGGCTTAGCGAAAAGGGGAGTTCACCATGTCTGACAATCCAGTGATTGCGCTGATGGGGCCTGGCGCAATTGGTACCACCATTGCCGCGGTGCTGCATGACGCGGGCCGTACGCCGCTGCTGTGTGGACGCACCGCGCATCCTGAACTGCGTTTGCGCGACGATGAGGGGGAAACGGTTGTGCCCGGTCCGGTATTAACCGATCCGACCGTCATCACGCGCCCGGCCGATCTGGTGTTTGTGGCGGTAAAAACGACGCAAAATGCCGACAGCGCCGGATGGCTGCGCGCGCTGTGTGATGAAAACACGGTGGTCTGCGCCCTGCAAAACGGCGTTGAGCAAAAAGCCCAGCTTGAGCCGTGGGTCAACGGCGCCACGGTGCTGCCGTCTGTGGTCTGGTTCCCGGCACAGCGCGAGCCGGATGCCTCCGTATGGCTGCGCGCCAGGCCGCGACTGACTCTGCCGGACGTGCCGCAGGCGAAACGGGTTGTGGATGCGTTGCAGGGGACACGCTGCGCGGTTGAACTCTCGGCAGACTTCTCAACGGTGGCCTGGCGCAAGCTGCTGCAAAACGCCGTTGCCGGGCTGATGGTGCTGGCTAACCGCCGCGCCGGGATGTTCAGACGCGAGGATGTCAGCGAACTTTCGCTGGCCTATCTGCGCGAGGGGCTTGCCGTCGCCCGTGCCGAAGGGGCGACGCTGGATGATGAGGTCGCACAAGAGATCCTGGCGAACTTCCAGCGTGCGCCCGCGGATTTGGGCACCTCGATCCTCGCCGACCGCCAGGCGGATCGCCCGCTGGAGTGGGATATCCGCAACGGCGTGATCCAGCGCTACGGCCGCAAACACGGTATTGCGGTGCCCATCAGCGACGTGGTGGTCCCGCTGCTGGCGGCGGGGAGCGAGGGGCCGGGCTAACGGCCGCTGTTTTTGCGTTCGGTGAGGACTGGCGTGTGGCAATAATCTGGGGATAGTCAGCCTTAAACACATATGCGAAACTTACCGCTTCTGAAAAAATGTGGTGGGACCCGCTCAATGTCAGAACAACATTCGCAGTGCCTGTTCAGTGAAGGACAGATCACCTTTCCTGAAGGTTATCAGGATCGTACCGTCAACGTATTCGCGCCGCCTGCGGCGGATGCGCCGGCGTTCAACATCTCCCGCGACGCCCTCAACCCCGGCGAAGCGCTTGCCGCGTATATCGATCGCCAGCTTGCCCTGATGGCAAAACACATCAAGGCCTGGAAGCAGGGTGAGCGCAGCGCCGCTACGCTTGGCGACAACCTTTCACAGGGTGAAATTGTCCATGCCAGCTACCTGCGCGACGGGAAACGCATCTGGCAGCAGCAGGCCGTCTTTAATACCAACAGCGATAAAGTCCTGGTCTTCACCATGACCTGCACCCGCGCGCCGGGCGATGCCGACAGCGCGCTGTTTGGCGAACTTCTCAGGAGCTTCCGCTTCCACCATTAACTTCAGGGACCGTTGTTATGTTTGAAGCAGCACGCGTTGGTGATGATATCGGCCACTCCGGTGCGCTGGCCGGGATGATTGCCGGAACGATTGTCGGTGGCCTGATTGCCGCCGCCGGGGGCATTCTGGCAGGGGCCATGTTTATTGCCGGTCTCGGCGCATCCTGTCTTGGCGTGGGCGTCCTGCTCGTCGGCGCCAGCCTGGCCGTGGGGTATTACACCGGGGAGCTGGCGACCGCCGCCCGGGACAGCATCGCGGACGCCGGGGCATCCAGCATGACGAAGAAAGGCGTCATCACCTCCGGTTCCCCGAACGTGTTTATCAACGGTAAACCCGCCGCGCTTGCCACCGATAGCACCGTCGACTGTTCTGACGACGGCTCGCAGCAGATGGCCGAAGGCTCTAAGCGCGTCTCCATTAACAGCCAGCCAGCCTCCCGCATCGGGGATCGCACCACCTGCGACGCGAAGGTCATGACCGGTTCGAATAACGTCATTATCGGCGGCGACCCGCAGCAAACCCTGCCCATTCAGTCTGAAGTGCCCGAGTGGCTCTATAAAGTCTCCGATCTTACCCTGCTGTTCGCCGGGCTTATCGGCGGCTGGGGCGGGGCCGCTGGCAAAGTCGGGGCGCTCTCTAAGCTGCTGGGCAAAATCCCCGGCATCAACAAGCTGGCCCGTATCGCCTGCCGCGCCGGCACGCTGATGACCGGCGTGGCGGCCGCGGGGATTATCGCCCGCCCGGTGGATATTGTCAGCGGACAGAAGTTTCTCAGCGGGGATGACGAGCTGGACTTCGTCCTGCCTTCCCGCCTGCCGGTGCGCTGGCAGCGCTACTGGCGCAGCGGCAACCCCGGCGACAGCGTGCTGGGCCACGGCTGGAGCCTGTTCTGGGAAAGCCGCCTGGAGGCGTATCAGGACGGCCTGGTGTGGCGCGCGCCGTCCGGCGATTACGTCGCCTTCCCGAAGGTCCCGAAAGGGCTGCGCTCCTACTGCGAAAGCGAGAAGAACTGGCTTGAACATCATCAGGACGACAGCTGGTCGGTGTATGACGTCAGCGGCGAGCGCTGGCACTATGGGCCGCTTAAGGATGATGCTCCGTCGCTGCTCCAGTGCATCTCTGAACCCTGCGGCAACGATATCCTCTTCGAGTGGAATGCGGATAATACCCTGCATGCCCTGACCGACAGCGCGGGCCAGCGAGTGGTCTGCCGCTACGATCGTGACAGGATCGTCGGCGCCTGGCTGGATGACGAGATCTGTCTGGTCAGTTACGATTATGATGAACAGCGCCAGCTGGTCTGTGTGACCGGCCGGGGCGGTAGCGTGCGCCGACGCTTTAGCTGGCAGGACGGGCTGATGAGCGCCCACGAGGACGCCAACGGCCTGCTGAGCGAATACCGCTGGCGGGAGATTGACGGCCTGCCGCGCGTGGTCGGCTTCCGCCACAGCGGCGGCGAACAGCTGACGTTCGAATACGATTTTGAAAACGGCACCCGCCGTGCGACCCGCGAAGATGGCGCGCAGGCGCACTGGCTGGTGGATGACGACGACAACGTCGCCCGCTTCACGGATTACGACGGCCGCCAGACGACGTTTGTCTACCGCGACGGCGAGCTCTGCGATGTTATTCTGCCCGGCGGTGCGATGCGCCGCAGCACGTGGGACAAATACGGCCGCATGACCAGCGAGACGGACCCGGCGGGCCGCCGCACGGAGTATCACTGGCATCGCCTGACCGACCGCATCACCCGCACGGTATACCCGGACGGCACCTCATCGCAGGCCATCTACGACCTTCGCGGTCGCCTGCTGTCGGAAACCGATCCGGCCGGTAGCACCACCGCGTATCGCTATCCCGACGATGAAGAAAACCTGCCGGAGAGCATTACCGACGCCATCGGCGGCGTGGTGCGCCTGGTCTGGAACCACCAGGGGCTGCTGACGCAGCGCACCGACTGCTCCGGCAGCGTCACCCGCTTCACCTACGACCGTTTCGGACAACTGGTTGCCAGCGAGGATGCGGAAGGGAACATCACGCGACGGGAGTGGAGCCGCGCCGGGCTGCTGAGCGTCGTGATCCATCCTGACGGCAGCCGCGAGTCGCTGGTGTGGAACGAACGCGGTCAGCTCACGGGCTGGCGCGACCCGCTGGAAAGCGAAGTGAGCTGGGCCTACAACGCGCTCGGCCTCCCGGTCAGCCTCACCGACCGTATTGGCCGCGTGCGCCAGTGGCGCTACGACCCGCGCGGTAACCTGCTGCGACTCGATAACGGCAACGGGGCGGAATACCGCTTCACCTACGACGCCGTGGGCCGCCCGCTCAGCGAAACGCGCCCGGACGAGACCGTGCGCCATATGGAATGGGACGCGCGAGGGTTCCTCTGTGCGCTCGAAGAAAACGGCCGACCTGCCGCCGACGGCGGCATCGCCCGGCGCGTCCAGCAGTTCAGCTATGACGACAGCGGGCTGCTGATCGGGCGCACTCAGCGCCACGCGGAGTACCGCTACGTCCGCGACCTGAGCGGCCAGATTACCCGCATCCGCCGCACGCCGACGGCCGAAGGCGTTGCCCTGGGTATCGAAAGCGATGAGATCGCTTACCGTCACGACGCCGCCGGGCGCGTGCTGAGCGAGTCCGGCATTAACGGCGAGGTGGGCTACGAATGGGATGCCCTGAGCAACCTGACCGGTCTGACCCTGCCCGGCGAGCAAACGCTGGCCTGGCTGCACTACGGCTCCGGCCACGTCAGCGCCATCCGCTTCGGGCAGCAGCTGGTAACCGAGTTCACCCGCGACCGCCTGCACCGCGAGGTGCGCCGCACCCAGGGCGTGCGCGAGCAGTTCCGCCAGTATGACAGCCTCGGCAGACGCACCCTGCAGCGCAGCGAATTGAGCACGGACGTGACCCTGCCGGAGCAGGCGCTACTGGAACGCCTGTATCGCTACACCGCACGCGGCGAGCTTTCCGGCGTCAGCGACACCCTGCGCGGTGAGGTGGACTACGGCTACGACGCCGAAGGGCGTCTGCTGAAGCACTACGAGGCCCGACAGGGGCACAGCCGCGCGCAGTTCAGCTATGACGCCGCGGATAACCTCGCGGCCAATGACGATGCGGTACCGGTCACGGATAACCGCCTGCAGCACTGGCAGGCGCTGTTT
The DNA here is from genome assembly GCF_026319105.1 of Enterobacter sp. HSTU-ASh6. Classification (NCBI taxonomy): domain Bacteria; kingdom Pseudomonadati; phylum Pseudomonadota; class Gammaproteobacteria; order Enterobacterales; family Enterobacteriaceae; genus Enterobacter; species Enterobacter sp. HSTU-ASh6. The sequence continues at coordinate 47,561 of NZ_WSPD01000013.1, forward strand.
ATGAAATACGACCACTGGGGCAACCTGGTCAGCCGCCGCAACGGGCTGTATGAACAGCATTATGCCTATGATGCCGAGAACCGGCTGGTGTCCGCCCGGGGAACCGGCCCGGAAGGGCGGTTTGAGGCGCGCTATCACTACGACGCACTGGGCCGCCGCACGCGCAAAATCGTCACTACGACGCACGGCACCACAGAAACGCGCTTCCTGTGGCAGGGCTACCGCCTGCTGCAGGAGCAGCAGGAGAGCGGGCTGTGCAGCACGTATGTATACGACCCGAATGAAGCCTGGAGCCCGCTGGCGCGGGTGGATCACCTTCGTGACCAGAGCAGCGGTGAGATTTACTGGTTCAATACCGATCTGAACGGCGCGCCGCTGGAAGTGACCGACGAGCGTGGCGCGGTGCGCTGGAGCGGCCAGTACGGCAGTTTTGGCGAGGTGCGCCACCAGAGCGAAGGGTTCTCAAGGCTTGTGAACCGGACGGCGATGGCACACCAGCCGCTTCGCTATGCCGGGCAGTACGCTGACGGGGAAACGGGGCTGCATTATAACCTGTTCCGCTACTACGACCCGCAGGTCGGGCGGTTTATTGTGCAGGATCCGATTGGGTTGAATGGTAGTTTTAATTTATATTCATACGTTCCTAACCCTCTTACTTGGATAGATCCATTAGGGTTAATGCCATGGGCATGGAACCCAAATGGAATGGGACACCATTTAATCCCACGAAACAAGGCCAACAGCATTGGGCTAACCGATCTTGGTACTATGAAAAATACGCCAACGTTTTTCCCAGATCCTTATAGTGCTGGAATGCATGAAGAATTACATAGAGCTATTAAAAACGATATTGGAAAAATTCAGGGGCCGTGGCAGGGTTCCGCGGAAGATTTATTCAATGCGTCTAGCCGTAATTTAGATTCCGTTTCACATATAAGAGGTGATTTAAAGATTCCTTCGACGGGTGAAATCTTAGCCAGAAATGTCACTCCTAAAGAAGCACATTCAAAACTGCTGGAGTGGTTCAATAATAAACAAACAGGTAAGGCATCAGGAGGCAGATGTGGTTAAAACAATTGACATTGATGTGGATTTTAACGGGATAATAATTTTCGATTATCCAGGAATACTGGCCCCATTTGGTGGAAAGATAGATGATGGAGATAACATTCTCCAGGAATTCACTACCACAGACAAAGGGGATCTTGTTCTTAATGAAGGTATTGCCTTACCTATTATGGGCCTTGATGATGGTGGCTATGTTGTTAGGCTTTTTTTAAATGAATTTCCCGACAATAAAGATAGGGAAGTTATATTCACAGATAAATATTTCTATCTTAATGTAACTGGTGATTTATACGTTGCTGATATGGCCGTATTTTGGGAATGGGAAGATTATACTGGTTGGATTAACGCTGATATTCCTAAAGGAATATATAAAGTGAGCCTTGAAGGGGTTCATTTATTAAAGGGTGGGGAGACTGTTTATTGCTATGATTTAATTTTTGAAAAAACGAATCAACTTGGGATAAGAGATGTTGAACCACGCTCAGACTCCAGGCTTTATTAAATCCATTAGCCGGCGAAGAAAATAAACTTTTCCGGCTTTTACTAATGTATTTTTCAATTATACCTAAAGAGACGTATATTGAAGTTAATCATAAATGCGACTTAAAGATGCTAAGAATTTGTTCGTTGAAATGGTTATGGGGATTAGGAAAGAGAAAATGTACTTTTTATGGGTTCGAGTTTAAGAAATGATTAAATATAATCTGATCTCTAAAATAAGTATCTTTTCTGATGGTAATGTAATTGGGCGGATTGGTGGAAATATCCCTGAATTATTTTAGATAAACTAGATGAGATTCAGGGGTATAAGTTTTATTTGACAGTTCAGAATCCTGATGATGGACATGAGTATATTACGATACTTACTCCTGAACGATATGATGATATGATTGATAAAAAAATATACCCTAATTGTTCAGTAAAAGTTTTTACGCACATGCATTCTGATGAAAGCAGTAATGATGCATTTACGATAAAACACATTAACAAGGTAGTTATTGTTGGTTATGATAAGGTGGAAGATGAAGAGTTTGATTTTATCACTAAAACCGAAGAAGCAAGGTTAATACAAACGGAAGCTTATTATTTTGATGCTTTGCAGAAGGATGATTATAAATTTTTCATGCAGATAGATGAAGATTATTATCCAGATGCATTGCTTGATGGTGATTACATCTTTGGTTATGGTGCTTTGTATTTGTATAAAAATATATCCGACGGAAATATTATAGCTGGTTTTTGGCAGTGCTCGTAAAGATAAGTGATTAATAAAGGCTGGATTAATATTAATTATTTCAGGCTTATATAATACAGATGATGTTTTTATTCATAATGCATTTATTTTCTTATTTTTTAATTGCTTTTATAAAATTTTTCTAATTGATGATGGTATTAATACCAGGCCTCAGAAAAATATATGTTTGTATAATTTAATAATAATTGTTCACCCGTGTTGAAACTCTATCTCCGCCAAAATGTTAATGTTTTAAAATGCATAATTTCAACTGGTTAAGATTGCAATTCGATAAGCACGACAGGATATCGTTGACATGAATGTAAAGGCACTAGAAACAAAATATGGTCTGATTTACGGTCGTGATGCTTTGATAGTATCTGGCACCGAGCTAAAACTTTACCCCTTTAATTTTTTGGTGAAAGCTTCTTTAAGTTTATCTTCTTGTAAGCCAGGTATAAAAGATGCTCCTGATGTTCGTATTGAGTTTTCATTCAGTAATATCGAAATGATGTCTGTATATAAAATAGATGATTATCCTTATGATGGGAATTTACAGTCGAGCTTTGATTTAATCGAAACTGAAAGAGAGGATGATCTGCAACGACTAGTGCTAAGCACATACGACCACGTTTTCGATATTATTGGAAAGTGTGAGGTTAATTATCTTTAAATAAAGTCGCGGGGTGTATCATACTCACCCCGCTTAGTAAGGTGAGTGCAAAATGTATACAATTAGAATTAAATAAATTCTATTAAATTAATATAGCATTCATAATATATGTTTTTAAACATAGGGTGTTAAATATGTATTGGTTAAGAATTGCTTCAGATTACCCCAATAGTTATTGGTTTGAATACCAGCACCCTGACATATCTGGAAGTGCTTTTTCTCAATGTAAATCAATTGAAACTAACGAGGGGTATTTTTTTAATTTAAAATCTAAAGTGAGTGAGAAGGCACTGCTTGCATATGATTTTTATTATAGTGATGGGCCTATATTCATATCACCCAGACTAGCATCACTAATTTCTTGTCACGATGTTTTTCGGACTGATGTTCAACTTATAGACGCAACTGTATCTGTAAATGAAACCCAACATCAAGGGTGTAAAATAATTAATATATTAAGAGAGGTTTCATGCATCGATATGGAAGTTTCAGAAAGTCAAACTATATTAAGTTATTTACCTAATGGTCCAAGGAAGTTTAGTAAAATAGTCTTCAAAGAAAAGGTTGTTGAAGATTTTAGTATGGCAAGATGTAGTGAATATAAATCTTGCATAATTATTTCAAATGAATTTAAAGAGTTCCTTTCTAAGAATAATGTGAAAGGAATAGATTTTGCTGACCCTATTTATTAATATAAGTATGATTTAAATTAGCCAAAATGATCCGGGGATAATTTTCCCGGATTATAAAAGCCATTTAAATTTCAAATTAATGGAATATATGATCTTTTCATTAACTACTTGCTTTGCAAATAATAAAAGATAACCCTCAAGGATTGTGAGTATGAGTCGGTTAGAATACAGAAAAGCTTATAGTTTGGATGATTTAATATCTAAGCTTATGGGTGGGTATACATTGGATAATTTTTGTTTGTATACAAAGGAATATGAATCATCTGCTAGAGCAGATCTTATCTGTTATTTAGAGAGCTATCCTGTCATTAGTGATGACGATGAGGAAGTATACCCTGAGTTTGTTGTCGATAATTCTCTAGAGTTGTTTTTCTATGGAGACCAATTTCTAGATGTGTTACGTAATATCTCTACTCAGAGAGAAAAACCATCGGTAGAAGATTTCATTGCAGGTTTGAATTTTTATCTCGAGAATGATAATTTCATAGATCTTTGATGTAAAGGCCGGGAAGTTTGTTAAAGTCCCGGCTTTTTTAACTGATAATGTCTTACCAGATATATTTGTAATCAAGGAATTATTGTGATTCAATTTCGAGTAAGTTTATGGGTTTGTTTTCGCTCATCGCAATCACTAAAATAAAACACTATAATGAATTGGCTAACTATATCGTTGTACAATAAATTCATCACGAATAATTACTCGTAAAGATGATCTTAATAATTTTCTAAAGTCTCTAAGTTAGTGAGTAAAAATATTTCATGCGAAAAATCTCTAGGATAGGAATAACCAATGAGTAATGTTAATAATTTTTCTGCAATGTGTATTAACTGTTATGAAGAAGATGATGTCTTCACTATTGGAATTGGTGATGACTCTCATGATCCAAAGAACTTTATCATTATCGGACGGTTCGACGAAGATGAATTACCCGTTAACGAATGTATTGGATTCCAGAGTGAGTCAACGGAATATGAGTTAACAGACTCTATTCGTTCCGTTCAACTCACTGCTGACAAACTTGTGATCGTGCTTAATGATGATGCCGCAAAAAAAATTGGCATCAGCGAATATCACGTGGTCATTCCTGCTGCAAAAGATTCTAAATCGCTTGCAAAGTATTTAAGGGAAATGTTTGATGGCAGTGATGTGCCGCTACAATTACCGTAAGGTTTTAGCCACTAAATGGTTATCTTAGCACCCGTTCTTTAAAATCATGCAGGCGAGCCATTTCGAGTAGAGGGTACATGTGTTGAGCCAATGTTTAACGGCGAATAGGATTGCTACGTCACGTTTTTTGTTAATAAATAGAAAAATGCCATCCTAATCAATTTCATTGCCCAACAAATGCACTCACCGGCACGCCAAAACGCTTCGCATATCATCCAGCGTTAACGTGCGCTGTCCGTTAGGGATTCGACTCACCAGAGACTTCTTGCCTATCTCGTTTCCGAAATCGCTCTGAGTGGGCTGCACTACGGCTCCGGCCACGTCAGCGCCATCCGCTTCGGGCAGCAGCTGGTGACCGAGTTCACCCGCGACCGCCTGCACCGCGAGGTGCGCCGCACCCAGGGCGCGCGCGAGCAGCTCCGCCAGTATGACAGCCTCGGCAGACGCACCCTGCAGCGCAGCGAATTAAGCACGGACGTGACCCTGCCGGAGCAGGCGCTACTAATAATACACATAAATCCAAACACAATCCCATCTGGTATAGATAGAGCTGTATTTTATACATGGCGTAAATAATATTGAACAAACATAGCGAGTGATTTCCTATGAACAGAGAAGAATTAGCAGAGCTTTTTGATAAACATTCTGATTTAATCAACATGGGAACGACAGAAGATTCTCCAGGAAGTGACTGGATCGATGCGGCCGAAAAAGCCTTATCAGTGACTTTTCCTGCTAGCTATAAGTGGTTTTTAAACAATTATGGTGGCGGAGATATCTGTGGTGAGGAAATATATAGTATTTACTGCCTGCCTTTTGATGAGGCAGTAGGTGGAGATATAGTGTATAAAAATACTATAGCAAATGATAATTTAAAAAATGGAAGAGTTGTTGTATCGAATACGGATTTTGGTGAAGAGTTCTTCTTTGATGCAAATGAAATGGAAAAAATATATGTATCATTAGGGGAGAATGTTCAACCTTATGCTGATGATTTTATTGAGTATCTCAAGAAACGATTGCTTGCATACATTTAATAACTGTATTTTTCCATTCTAACTAAAACGCCGGGAAGTACTTTTTAATTTCCGGCTTGTTTTTCCTATTAAGCTTAATATAACTGCTACGGCCCTCGGATAGACTGTTTATCGTGCAGGATCCGATTGGGTTGAATGCTGGGTGGGATCTTTATCAGTATGCGCCGAATCCGTTGGGGTGGATTGATCCGCTGGGTCTTGCTAGCTGTACTACTAAATTTAAATCGAGAAATGCAGCATTTAGGGCAGCGAAAAGAGATGTCGGGATACCAGTGAGTCAGCAACCATCAAAAGTTGAGCTAGTACCTTTAACAGATCGAAACGGGAAATCTATTTTAGGAGATGATCATTTACCTATAAAGACACGAGAATATACTTTCTCTCGTCCAGATGGTGAATCCATTGTAATCCAGGACTATTCACCAGGGCATATCTATGGACCTCCAGGAACACCTGGTAACCAAGGGCCACATTTAAATGTTAGACCGATCAGTGATACCCAAAATAGTACTATATCTGGAACGCTAGAACATTATCCATTTCAAGGAGGGAAAATGAACTCATGGGTTGATTTATTAATTGATAAAAGAAGCATTTCTTCTATCTTCACCGATGAAGAACCTTCATTACGTAATGTTGAACTTCATGATGTGATTTTCCATAGGAATGGGCCAAAAATCACACTAAGATTCAATATTAAAAGTTATCCTTCGCAACCACCAAAAAAATGGATAATTCAGAAGTGTAATGTCGTACAATTGCAATTGACTGCTATTGATATAGCGGAAGTTAGCTTATTTGGTTGGAATAAAACACACTTTTCTTTAGATATTAACATATCTAAAGAAGATGGGTTTATCATCATTTTAGCTCAAGATGATATATTCTTTCTCTCAATAAAAGCAAAATTCATTGATATTTCTTCAATAACAGCTTATACAATTTTAAAATAATAAAGAATGGGAGGATAATAAATCCTCCCTCAGTAACATGCGCAAGTACCCCGAATTTCGCGGGGTGGTGAAAATTAGGGGAAAATGAAAGCCAATGGTGGGCAATCACTAGGTAGGCGTAATCCTAATGGGAAAAATCATTGGTTTGAACATCCCGACGGTCACCCGGATGCTGGTCAAAATGGTATTCCTGAGCATCATTCTAATGGTCATGTGCATGCGATTGACCCTAAAGGTAATGAGGTGATTTTTACATGGTAAATTATATGCCTGAGAAATTAATTAAATTTCCTATTTCCGAATGGATAGTTCAATCAGGTCATTTCAAAACTGATTTACCATCGGAGGCTTATTGTATTTGCTATCAATACAATATAGATAATAATGGATATGGTCCTTATGGTTTTTTAACTGAAAAATCGAAGGGGCTATTGTCCTTTTTATTTACTAATCTTATGTGTTTTAATAAAGAGGGACAAAGTCTTGATGCTTGCTCAGCCCTAAGTAGAAATGGGTTTTATTTTTATGGCAACAATAATGAAAAAGTGAATAAGCAACTGGCGGAGTATCGCAAGATGCTTCTGAAAAATAAGTTAAGAACTAATAAAGGATTGCCTGAAGAGGTTTTTCCTGAGAAACCTGAACTACTTAATCTTTATGATGATTATGGTGGTGTTGATGTAAGTGTAATAAATTCTTTAATAAAAAAAGGTTATCAATTTCTTTTTTACTGGTTTTTGACTCCTGTCGCTGGGGGGAGTGTAATTGTTTTTGATGGTAATTTATGGGATAGAACTGTTGAATATTGTAAAAAAAATGGAATTGATTTTCAAGAGGTTGATTCAGTGGATAATTTGAAAGAATGGTAAGGTTGTTTTTTATAAATTAGCTAACTTATTAATAAAAAGGACTGGAAAGATCTTCTTATCTCTCCTGCTTTTTTATTGTTCTAATTTTGGGGAAGTGCTACACAGGCGTACATTTAATCCCTTTGTCCATATGTCTAGCCAGATAATGTTACTTGGATAGCTTTTGCACATCATAATTATCCGCCATCAGAAAAATATAGCTGTTCGAAATATTCATGGTGACGCAGCATCCTGTCTCAAATCCCTTCTCTGCGAGTCAGTTGCTCATGAGGGGGCAAGTTGGGCTTGCGTGTATGTCCGGCAGAGATTTTGGTTTACGGTTGGAATAAGTAATGCCGACCAAGTCGACCTTAAAGAGCAGGATACTTGAATAAGTTTTTTCTATTTAACCTACTTTTTAGAAAGTAAAATAAGTATCGTGCAGATAGCTTAATTTATCAGGGTGTGGCGGTAGCATGATTGTCTTATGCAAACCGCTACGCCTGCGATCTGAGCGGCCAGATTACCCGCATCCGCTGCACGCCAACCGCCGAAGGCGTTGCCCTGGGTATTGAAAGCGATGCGATCGCTTACCGTCATGACGCCGCCGGGCGCCTGCTGAAGCACTACGAGCCTGCCAGGGGCACAGTCGAGCGCAGTTCAGCTATGACGCCGCGGATAACCTCGCGGCCAATGACGATGCGGTACCGGTCACGGATAACCGCCTGCAGCACTGGCAGGCGCTGTTTATGAAATACGACCACTGGGGCAACCTGGTCAGCCGCCGCAACGGGCTGTATGAACAGCATTATGCCTATGATGCCGAGAACCGGCTGGTGTCCGCCCGAGGAACCGGGCCGGAAGGGCGATTTGAGGCGCGCTATCACTACGACGCGCTGGGCCGCCGCACGCGCAAAACCGTCACCACGACGCACGGCACCACCGACACCCGCTTCCTGTGGCAGGGCTACCGCCTGCTGCAGGAGCAGCAGGAGAGCGGGCTGTGCAGCACCTATGTATACGACCCGAATGAGGCCTGGAGCCCGCTGGCGCGGGTGGACCATCTTCGTGACCAGCGCAGCGGTGAGATTTACTGGTTCAACACCGACCTGAACGGCGCGCCGCTGGAAGTGACCGACGAGCGCGGCGCGGTGCGCTGGAGCGGCCAGTACGGCAGCTTTGGCGAGGTACGCCATCAGAGCGAAGGGTTCTCACGGGTAGTGAATCGCTCGGCAATGGCACACCAGCCGCTTCGCTATGCCGGGCAGTACGCTGACGGGGAAACGGGGCTGCATTATAACCTGTTCCGCTACTACGACCCGCAGGTCGGGCGGTTTATTGTGCAGGATCCGATTGGGCTGGCGGGGGGACTGAATCTTTATCAGTATGCGCCTAATCCATTAAATTATATTGACCCGCTAGGTCTTTCTACTTGTGGATTAAGGGGGAGTGACGGGCGGTTCAGAAGTGCCCAAAATATACAGGAAGAAATATCTGGATTACCTAATTTCACAAATAGAACGCCTGGACAAATACGTCAGACTTTACGTAATCGAGGTTATTCGTCGGTGCAAGCACATAGTGGGGGGGAAGTTTGGACAAAAGGCTTACCAGATGGAAATACTGTTGCCGTGAGAATTGATCCGGCGAATCCTCGTTCACCTTCACACTATGCTGATGCTGTACCTCATGTTCATATTGAAACAGTCCCAACATCCAGTGTCTCTAATGGAAATTATCGCCCACGAGATGTGACTAGTAGACATACTGCCACAGGTGGAGTTTCTGACCGAGGAACTAATCCGAATCATAACGCTGATGTTCACATTCCGATGTCTCCGGGACGCTTCCCGTATAATTAATGTGAGGTTATATGGATATCCGACATCAATATAATGAAGCTTTAAATAAGTTAGAAGCAGATGTTAATGGTGGCCTAAGGGATTTAATAAATATATATTGCGTGGCTATTGATTCGTTTGAAAATGACATTGTTGATTCTATTGCTTTATACGTGATTGATATGGGTAATAAAGATACTTGTCGATATCTAGAAGAAATTTTATCAGTAACAAAAGATCCTTATTTAGTAAAAGAATTTAATGAATGGATAAAAGAAATAAAGAATAAAACTTGAAATAAAAACCAGAGCAGCGGTGAGATTTACTGGTTCAACACCGACCTGAACGGCGCGCCGCTGGAAGTGACCGACGAGCGCGGCGCGGTGCGCTGGAGCGGCCAGTACGGCAGCTTTGGCGAGGTACGCCATCAGAGCGAAGGGTTCTCACGGGTAGTGAATCGCTCGGCAATGGCACACCAGCCGCTTCGCTATGCCGGGCAGTACGCTGACGGGGAAACGGGGCTGCATTATAACCTGTTCCGCTACTACGACCCGCAGGTCGGGCGGTTTATTGTGCAGGATCCGATTGGGTTGAATGGAGGTATCAACCTCTATGCTTACGGTCCAAACCCCCTCACATGGATCGATCCGTTAGGCCTTAAGTGTTTAGAATTTGCTGATAATGAAAAATTAACTTCACATTTTAAAAAACATGGTGGGGAGTTTAGAGCAAAATCTGAGGCTGAATATCTGGCTATCGGGGATGATATTATAAAAAATGGTCATAAAGTCCAATATCTCTATAAAGGAGAAATAAGGACTGGCTATGTAATGTATATGGGAAATACATCCAAAGGAGCAACAAAGGTAGGTTTCGTTGGAACAAACTCTAGTGGAAATATAACAACTATTCACACGAAGAGTGGCAAAGATATCTGGAAAACACTTAATGGGGACGCCAAAGATACAACTATTAAATTAGTTCTAAGAGATGAGGATGGGTTGTAGATATGAAATATTATGCTAAAGTCATTGAAATCAATGACGATATAGATGAAGAGGTTTTGTTATCTTTTGGTGAAAATGATATTTATTGTTTTATTGCTTCTTGTCCATATGAAATTATTAAAGGGAATGTCTATCTTGTTGAAGTGGAACTTTCTTTTTTAGATTCTGAAGTTATCGAACCGCAATCTGAAAGCGATTTATCAATAATCAGGCAAGGAGATGATTTTTCATATGAAATTAGAGGATTTAAGATTGACGATAAAATAATTACCAATGGACTAGTTTTCAGTGATGGTTTATATATTCAAGAGTATGGTTATATCAATCATGAATATGTCTTAATAAAACCTGATAGAATTAGTGTTTCATTTCTTTAAGTTAATAAAAAAGCCGGATAAGAAATTAAATCTTCCCGGCTTTATTATCAAACCTGACCTGAACGGCGCGCCGCTGGAAGTGACCAACGAGCGCGGCGCGGTGCGCAGGAGCGGCCAGTACGGCAGCTTTAGCGAGATGCGCCATCAGAGCTAAGGGTTCTCACGGGTTGTGAACCGCACGGCGATGGCACACCAGCCGCTGCGCTATGCCGGGCAGTATGCTGACGGTGAAACGGAGCTGCACTATAACCTGTTCCGCTACTACGACCCGCAGGTTGGGCGGTTTATTGTGCAGGATCCGATTGGGCTGAATGGCGGGTGGAACCTTTATCAGTATGCGCCGAATCCTTTGGGGTGGATTGATCCGCTGGGTCTTTCATGTACTGGTACAAACAGACGACAGGCTTTAAATAAAGCGAAAAACACCGCAGGTATCCCACGCTCCCAACTGCCAGAGAGACAATGGATTGTTGGAAATGATAAGAGGAGAAGGGGAAGCACTAACTATCAATATTCAGAAGATCTTGGTTCTCATGGCAGATATTATGAATATACAGATACTCAGGGGTATAAAAAGGTAGTTGTTGAGCATACCGCCGATCCAAGGGCTCCAGGTCCACATACACATGCTGGAAAATCTAAACCAGGCGCAGATCCTAGAACCTATTATTTTAAAGAGTCTAGGTATCAAAAGATTAATGTGCCTTCAACTAATGATCATCATATTTATTATGACTAGTAGAATTGAAGAAAAATTAATCATGCATAGAGCAAAGGGATTTGCAAAAAGTATCGATGGGATTGACTCCTACTCTATCTCATTATTAGATGAGAAGGATTTTACTTGGCATCGTGAAGAATTAAAAAGAGTTAACTCAATAAAAAATGAGATTGAAGGATTTCATTTTGAACAACCGGTTAATGTAAAGGAATTGGTCGAAAAAACGATAGATATATTACATGTGGATAACGGGGATGCCTGTTGCTTTATCTATGAGGGTGTTGTCAGTGTATGTGTCCATGTGAACGATTTTCGCTTGTTTTTAGCAAGCCTTTTTAAAATAAATGATACTTATGGCATATTTCTCCTTTTTAAAGATCCAGACAGTGTTTTTATTATCAGTGATGACGAGCATTCTTTAAGGATATATTACAAAAAAAAGATTTAAAGTCGGGGGGCATCTCCCCTGTCAGTTAGTAACATGCTTAAAGATAGATTATTGATTTTGTTAATAGCTTAACCTACTTTCCTGTGGCAGGACTACCGCCTGCAGCGGGAGTGGCTGGATTACGGCCCGAATGAAGTCTAAATTCCGATTAGGTTGAATGGTGGGTGGAACCTTTGTCAGTATGCGCCAAATCCGTTGGGGTGGATTGATCCGCTGGGTTTAACATGTGGTAGTGCTTCTGGTAAATTACCAGAGTTGAGAGGCAAGTCTGTTAATCAAATTGGAGATATTCTTCCCAAAAATGGTTTCACTCAAACGAAAGTTAGTAATAATGCTGCAAAAAATCAGACATGGAACCATGTTGATGGTTCAGAAGTAAGAATTCATCCATATGGAAATCAATCAATGAATATGAGTAATGGTCAGTTAACACCTTAGTCTGGCCTAAACGCACATATACATAAACAGAATCATTTAGGTGATCAGTTAGACGATTTGGGTAATATTTCAACAGACCCTAATTTAACCCATATAGGTATCCGAAATCCAGCTGATTATCCTGTTGTCAGAGGTCGACCTCATGGGAGAGGTAGATGATTATGAGTATTGAATATCATTTGATTGTGAACAGTTTTCATCAAAATGATATCTTCATGGGAATTAAAGCTGCTTTCGAAAAAAGTGGTTCATATATGTTGAGTCATTCTTCAGATAATGCAGTAGGGTTTTCTATAAAAGGTTCTTCATCTGACTGGGGGACTGATTTCGAAATAACAAAGGAAAAAGATGATTTTTTTATTCAAATTCACTCGGGCAATTATAAGAAAATCCTGTCGGTAATAGAAGATTTTCTCAAAAATAAAGCAATCCCTTTTGTATTGGAAGAAGAGTAAATATATTCCGGGATTCTTCCCGGCAGTTGTTTAAGTTTTTTAATAAATAACTTTTTAGAGGCTTTTTTTAATTAATATGCTATCGCTGCGGTTGCGTGATATTTATGAAGCTAAAAATATAATCCATTCTCAAGTAAGTAATCTCACGTACTATGAATAGCAGGGGGCGGAATTACTGCTTACGGACTCATTTTTAAATCAGCAGAGCATTGGAACCCTATTAGAGCCAAAAAGATCGTAAATCAGATGAACTCTGCTATTAAATTGAGGAGTCCTCAAAAAACGTACATCGTTCGGCACAAATGCGCCAGCCATATTGCTATTCAAGACTGTACCGATAGGAGAAAAATGATGATTAAATTTGTAGATTCATCACCTGCAATATCTGTTGATGAGCTAGATAAGATTGAAGCTTTGCTGCGCATTTCTTTTCCTCGTGCTTTAAAGACATTATGACTTATAAGCAATGGCGGAATAATGGAGGAAGGTCGTCGTGTTTATCAAAGCGAACACTACGAGAATGATATAAAATATTTCTTGCCTATATTACATACTAAAAGATCTGGCATATTAACTGTTGATGATTACTATAAGGATTTAGTAGTTAACAAAAAAATTCTTGCAGAGAATTTTATACCATTCGCAATTGATGGAGGTGGGTTCCCCTATTGTGTTGGGATAAATGATGGTGCAGTATATTTTTGTGGTCTGGAAAATCAGGAGAAGATATATCTTGAGCCAAATTTTGAAATTTTTATAGGAAAAATAATTCCTCAAGATGAAGCATGGTGATATAGATTCTGTCTTTATTAAATTTATCATCAAAACCATGGAGGGCTCTTAATGACGCTCGATGATGAAATCAGGAAGGAAATATCTTTGCTTCCTGAACAACCAGAAATTGTAGATGACTGGGAACACATTGCGGATAAGTTATCCGATAGTTATAGTTGGGCTGGTTCAAAAATTGACTGGTCAAAGACCAATGCTCATAGGTCTTTAGAACTACATGGAGACTATAAGAATTGGTTGGTCGATATAAAGAGATTCATTCATGAAAATGATGTACATGATGTGATTTCAAAGAGTGATGAGATTTACTATATAAATGATTCGTCTCTTGACTTTTCAGTCAGATTGAATCCGGAGCAGTTCTTTTTGTTTCTTGATATGGCAATAGAAAATATCCCTCAGCATCATTACTTTTTTGATAGAAAAAATAAATGGTGTCTAGTAATAAGTACTGAAGGATATATTGACTTCGGTTTCTCATGTTCAGATAAAAAGTAATTGAAATGGGAGGTTCATCATCCCAGGACGTTTTAGGTAATGCTTTTGATTTGATAAAAAAAACCGGAGCAAGAGTCTTACGGTGATGGTGATGTCCCTCTAAGACTATTTTAAAAAGAACATTTGAAATTGTCTGGGCAGGTTCAGTTTCTGGCACATTAGACAATCATGAAATTTGAGAAGAGTCATATGTATTGGAATGGAATTGAAGGTGGTATTTTGTTTAACAAGGTTTTTAGTAGAGATGTTGAAGTGAATGAAATCGACATCTTTGATATTAAAATAGACCGCGAAGCTGCTACGGTAACAATATGTTTTGACCTTGTGAATGAATTGCCTGACAATCCTCCCCCAAAATGGGTTAAAGGTTATAATAGATGTAGGTGTGGTATAAATTGCAGTGGAGTAAAATTCTTAAAAATAGAAGGTATGTCTACGGATATGCCAGCAAAAATAGAAATACAAAAAAACACTCCCTATTGTGAAGTTATAATAAAGGGGGCAGACATTTTTTTAAATTTGAAATGTTCGCATATACAATTAATGGGACCTTCCGTATATATTAGTCAGTAAGTTAAAGGCCGGGATGAAATTTAAATTTTCCTGGCTTTTAAAATTTAAGGTTGGTTCAGTATAATGAATAATTATATCCTATTTCTTTAATGTGAGATTTATTTTATCTGTGCTGTGAAGCATATTGAAGGATGAGAGCTAGAATAATTAAATAGCCGAAAAATCAAATGTGGTTGAGGGGTTATGTTATCTGAAAGAATAAAGTCAATGAGTCAATCTCGAGGTTGGTGGTATGATGATATCACTCAAGAGTATAGTGATGCTTTGCTTTCTTTAGGTATTGACCTTTCTTCTGATTTTGCTCAATTTTATTTGCACGTTGAGGATGGGGCTACTTTTCATAGCAGGAATCATGAAATTTATCAGATCTGCTGGTTTGTTATAAATTCATCGTACCAACTTGATCTTAAGCGAACACATGAAATATTAAAAATACCAAGCGAGTACATTCCTTTGGATGGTTTTCAAAGTGAGGGTGGGTATTTTTATAACAAAAAAACTGGAGAGGTTTTATTTCTCAATGTAGGGGATACTTTAACTAAATTCTATCAGGGGGAATTAAAGCCTCAATGGGTAGACTTTAGTTCTTTCATTGAATGGTTTTTTGATTTAGATAAATGAATGAAATATGCCGGTAACCATTATGTTCCGGCTTTTATTACTACAACCAATTTTTCCCTAGTGTGGAGTATCTAAGATCAAGAAGTCATGACCTTAGTAAGGAAAGCTTATGCCTATTTCATGCGGTAAGCCTGCAAATAAAGATGAAATTAAAATTTTGGAGGGGGAATTCAAAATCCATTTGCCAGATGATTATAAACAATTCCTCAGGTTGAAAAATGGCTTTGTTGTAAAATCTCCGGATTTTTGTGAGTTAGAGTATGCAGGTGTCGATGAAGGGGTTATCGCCTTTTATGCCCTTTTTGGAATAAATATGAAAAATCCAAACCACGACATTTTTCGTCAAAATGAAAATTTTTTAAGTGAACTTGATTTCATTGATGATAAGTTAATTATTGGTGATGATCCTGGAGGTAATTTTTACCTTATATTAAATGGCAGTGAAAGCCAGGGGGTGTATTATTGGGACAGAACAAATCTACATGCTGAGGATGATATCCAAGAGTTTGAGGTCGCTGAGAAAAATGAGTGCGGCAATATCTATAAAATTACTAATAGCTTTACGGAATTTTACAAGAAAATTAGTGATGCATCTCTTGATGCAGGAATGAATGTAACTGTTGATTTATGATTTTTCAAAATAAAGCCATAATCAAAATATGATCATGGCATATTTTTTTACATTTAGATGTTAGTAAATAGATAAACAGTTATAAAAAGAATATCAGATATGCTTGTATTTTACCATTGGTAATAATGCCATTGCATAGAAAAAAGGCATTACACAGAAAGCGGCTCAGAATTTGTTAAGGGAAAAAATGCTTACTCCACATCATCTGAGTGCGAATACTATAATTCTAGTCCCAAGAGATCTTCATGGCAATGTGCCACATATTGGCTCCGCATCAGATATGAGGAGGAAAAGAAAATGTTGAAAAAATTAGAGCGCTTTGGAGCGAAACCGACATCATTACCATTAGATGAACTGAAAAAGAGTTTAAATACATTAGAAACATCAATAGGGCCAATTCCTGAAAGTTATCGTGCCTATTTACTTCATTTTGGCGTTTCTGTTCTTTTTGATGTAAATATTGTTTTCAAGGCGTTACAACCATCTCCGTGGTCTGATGAGCAAGGAAACGATACGCTTGAGTCTTTGTACGGCCTTGCAGAATCGGGTAAAGAATATACTGTCTTTGAAATGGCTGATACATACCGGAATGATTTTCATGATCAATGGTTACCGATAGGAGCCTCGTCTGCTGATAATCAAATCTGTCTTTGCCTCAAAGGAAGTATGTCGGGAGAGATTTGGTTTTGGGAACACGAGTCTGAGCCAATATTCAAGGATTCAGCAGTAATTTCAGGTCTGACGAAAATAGCAAATTCCTTCGATGAGTTTGTTGATATGCTCGCTGTTCAGGATGATAAAATAGATGTATCAGGTGTGATTAAAGTCGATCTTGATTTTTAATAAAGGAGTACTTGCGGTGATCCTGACGAAGCCGATCTATTGCTGTAAGGTGGGTGTAGCTGGTGCAGCAGATTACAGCATCAACAGCCGCTTCGCTATGCCGAAATATATGCTTTGCCTTTTAAAAATAGCAATTTATAAAAGATCGGTACGGGTACTATCTTAGGTTACTCTTAGAATACTAGCCATCTTAATGAACGCCAGACTTCCGATAAAATCTGTCAGGAGCAAAACGGTTCAAGATAAGGAGAACTGATGAGTAATGTTAAAAATCTTATTGCAGCGTGTATTAACTGCTATGAAGAAAATGATGTATTCACCATCGGAATAGGGGATGACATTCATGATCCAATAAACTTTATCATTATCGGACGATTCGACGAAGATGAATTACCCGTTAATGAAAGCATTGGATTCCAGAGTGAGTCAATGGAATATGAGTTAACAGACTCTATTCGTTCTGTTCAACTCACAGAAGAGAAACTTGTGATCGTGCCTAATGATGATGTCGCAAAAAAAATTGGCATCAGGGAATATCACGTGGTCATTCCTACAGCAAAAGATTCTAACACCCTTGGAAAGTATTTGAGGGAAATGTTTGATGGCAGTGATGTACCACTACAATTGCCGTAAGGTTTTACCCACTACATGGCTATCTTAGCACCCGTTCTTTAAAATGATGCAGGCGTGCCATTTCGAGTAGAGGGTACATGTGTTGAGCCAATGTTTAACGGCGAATAGGATTGCTACGTCACGTTTTTTGTTAATAAATAGAAAAATGCCATCCTAATCAATTTCATTGCCCAACAAATGCACTCACCGGCACGCCAAAACGCTTCGCATATCATCCAGCGTTAACGTGCGCTGTCCGTTAGGGATTCGACTCACCAGAGACTTCTTGCCTATCTCGTTTCCGAAATTGCTCTGAGTGGGCTGCACTACGGCTCCGGCCACGTCAGCGCCATCCGCTTCGGGCAGCAGCTGGTGACTGAGTTCACCCGCGACCGCCTGCACCGCGAGGTGCGCCGCACCCAGGACGCGGCGAGCTTTCCGGCGTCAGCGACACCCTGCGCTGTGAGGTGGACTACGGCTACGATGCCAAAGGGCGTCTGCTGAATGACGCGCTGGGCCGCCGTACGCACAAAATCGTCACCACGACGCACGGCACCACCGACACCCGCTTCCTATGGCAGGGCTACCGCCTGCTGCAGGAGCAGCAGGAGAGCGGGCTGTGCAGCACGTATGCATACGACCCGAATGAAGCCTGGAGCCCGCTGGCGCGGGTGGACCATCTTCGTGACCAGCGCAGCGGTGAGATTTATTGGTTCAATACCGATCTGAACGGCGCGCCGCTGGAAGTGACCGACGAGCGTGGCGCGGTGCGCTGGAGCGGTCAGTACGGCAGCTTTGGCGAGGTACGCCACCAGAGCGAAGGGTTCTCACAGCTTGTGAATCGCTTGGCGATGGCACACCAGCCGCTTCGCTATGCCGGGCAGTACGCTGACAGTGAAACGGGGCTGCATTATAACCTGTTCCGCTACTACGACCCGCAGGTCGGGCGGTTTATTGTGCAGGATCCGATTGGGTTGAATGGCGGGTGGAACCTTTATCAGTATGCGCCGAATCCGCTTATTTGGATTGACCCATTGGGCCTAGATGTCATTCGATTAAGGCACTATACAAGTAATCAAGGGTTTACTGGAATAAAAAACAGTATGGTAATCAAGGCTGCAGATCAGAATGCTGTTTTTGCTACAAGAACCAAAGGTAAGCCTTTAAGCATGGCTGTTGCAGCAGAAAAATTTAATATAAAACAAAATCACGCTAGAAATTATATCGACTTAGATATTGATGAAAGTCGTGTAGAATTCAGGAAAAAAGATTTAGGTATCGAAGAATATAAAATTAAAGGTGATGTTGTACTAGATAAAAGGACCACTAAGTTTAATAAGAGATGCTGAAATTATGAATAAAGACACGCAAAATATAGATGAATTAAAAGAGATCCTGACCTCTATGGAGGAAATTGTTATCGTAATAGATAAGATCGGATCTGGGTTTATTGAAGAAAATAGAACAGCATCAGCCCTTTTGCTTTTTTTTAATCAATGCAATGTTTTAGACAAATTATCTAAAACTAGAAAGTATCTTTATCGGGAGCTAGAGTCAAAAATATCTGCAGAGGAATTTGATGAATGGATAGAAAACGATTCACCTTTATGGAAGCCTCCTTATGATAAAAGTGAAGGAGAGATATTAGAGATGTTGAAAAACAGTAAAAATTAACCTAGTGATGGATATTTAAATTTTTCACTGGGTGGTTATTGCGATTGATTTTGAAATGAATAATATTTAATTCATTGGTTAATAAATATCAGGAGGATATTCAGCTCTCCTGACTTCTTAATATTTAATACATGTTCTATCCAATAATTCAGTATGTCCATTATTCCGCAACTACGACCCACAGGTCGGGCGGTTTATTATGCAGGATCCGATTGGGCTGAATGGCGGGTGGAACCTTTATCAGTATGCGCCGAATCCGTTAAACTATATCGATCCTCTTGGCTTAACTGCGACTGTTGGTCGCTGGATGGGACCATCGCAATATTAACAGATGCCTAATACAGGAAAGTAATACAAAGCTCAACAGGAACTACTCATGTTGCCTGCCCAGCTAATATAGTTGCTTTTGGTAAGCAGGCCAAGAATTGTGCGATATATGTTGAATTTGATGTACCGGAAAAAACATTTGTACCAACCAATGAAGGGTGGGCAAAAATAGTAGGGCCAGATTCTATTCAAGGGCGATTAGCTAAACGCAAAGGCTTGGAAGTTCCTGAAATGCCAACAGCACAAAATATCGCTATTAAAGGTGGGAAAATTAATGGGAAAGTTAGGAAAAGATGCTAAATAAATTTGAGAAATGGGTATTTCAGCATGGTGATTATATGCTTGCTCATAATAAAAATGAGTTATCCAATAGTGTAGTGGTAGATTTCGAAAACGAAAACTATATAGCAAGATTTACGGTTTGGGATGATTTTAGCTGTATGTCAGAAGTAATGGATGTAAATGCAGGTTCGTACAAACTAAATAAGCGAAATGAATTTTCAACATTTGAGGAGCTTCTGGATATATTTGACATTTTTCGAATGAATATACAATAGATTATTGGTCCGATAAGAAATATAACTCTCTTCAGAGCAGTATGATGATAAAACGGGCTGCACTATAACCTGTTCCGCTACTACGACCCGCAGGTCGGGCGGTTTATTGTGCAGGATCCGATTGGGTTGAATGGCGGCTGGAACCTTTATCAGTATGCGCCGAATCAGTTGGGGTGGATTGATCCGCTGGGATTATGCAAGACAGAATTAATGCTGGTGGAAAAAATCCTAATCCTCCAGGGCAGGGGTACCACAATGAGACTTATGCTCCTAAGCCAGTTAAACCAGAGGATGCCCTTAATCGTTGGGATGATTTCCCTGGCCCCGGCCCCATACAAATATCCATACAAGAACTGGATTACCAGACCCAGACCGAATCGTATCAGCTGACGGTAAGAGAAGTATCCGTTATGGTAACCATGAAATGAATAGTAAACCAACTAAACATCATTACCATGAAGAAACGTGGACATTAGACCCTGCAAATAATGTCATGAATGTTGATAATCTTGTTGTGAGAGTACCGATACTAAAATGACAAACATAACAGTAGTAAAATTTGATGGAAATAAAGTAGAGTTCACCTCACCTTTAGGCAATGGAGTGGCTGTATGGTGTGATGAACCACCGGAAGTAAGTAGTAGTTATAATGTCGAATTTGATGTAGATGACATTTTTAAATGGGGCTTGAATATTAATGATGTTTGTCAGGAGACACCTGAAATCAAGGTGGATGGTGAGGGAATGTTATTTATTTCTCAGGTCATCTCTTATGAGAGTGACGGAGTTTTAACTGTTTCATTAGGTGGTCAGATTATTTTTTTAGATGTTGAGGCCTACCCAGGTGGTTGTAAATATGTTTCGTTTTCAACAGCTATAAAAAATATCTCATTGTATCCTTTTGAAGTGTAGATTGAAACTGAGAAGAACTTACCTGTACCACTACTAAGACCTACAGGTTGGGCAGTTAATTGTGCAGGATCCGCTTGGGTTGAATGCAGGGTGGAATCTTTTTCAGTATGCACTGAATCCGCTGGGGTGTTTGCTCCGTGGGGACCATGTAATGGTAATATTGCCATAAGAGCGGTGACGCTTGGAAACCCGAGAGTATGTGAGCGGATAAAAAGCAATAAGTACAACAGCTTAGCATAAAATAACACCGGCCTAACATATTGCAGGTGCTCCGCATTCGCGTGACTCTTGGATTTCCTCCACCAGAAGCCAGGCATCAGCAGAGAATTTACAAACACCGTTTACTCGAAATGCTGCTGCGGCGCATCAGGAAGTATTGATTTTTGGTGAGATTCCTAACGAAGTCATCATATTTAAATAGGTGATTTATGTTATGTGATGTAAAGAAAAAAATAATTGATAATGGCTTTGTTAATAATGTCAGAATTAATATGGTTTTCAATGATGAACAGTATAATGACTTGGTTTCTAGTTTAGAGGAGGTTGCTAACTTATTGAAAAATAATGAGTCCATAGATAAAGAATTAGCTTTGTATTTATATACAATACCTCAAATGATAAGAAATGCGTATGCGAGTTTTGATAAAGTGGAAAACAAACCTTATTTGGCTTTTAAATTAGAAAATGCATGGATAGAGTTAGACTCGCTAGTAATAAACTGTTTAAGCTAAAAGAGTGAAGGCCGAATGAGAAATTCGCCCAGCTTTGATATGATATAACCCTTTCTTGAACCACAAACAAAAATATAATAATAATCCATCCTCTACTACGACCTGCAGATTGTGCGGTTTACTGTACAGGATCCGATTGGGTTATGTAGGGGATATGAAGTTAGAGGTAACAATCCATACCAGACGCAGGTTGATCCTCATTACCCCGGAAGACCTCATTATGCATTCTCAATAGATAACAGAACATTAGTATCAGGAATACTTATTTCAAACTGCGATATAAGAAAACACCAAGAATTTTGGAGTCAATAGTGTGATATGCATCGGGTTTCATAAGTAAAAGAAAATTAAATAGAATAAAAGAAGTGGGACATTTGCAGAAAATAGATGACATATGGATTAAAGCATTTCCTGAACATGTGAACTATAAAAGAGATACAATAATATATCATCATGCGGATTTTAGACCATATGCTATACCCGTATCTGGACGTACTCATATTGGCAGTGGCGATGTTTGGCATACGAAATGAGGGTAATAGTTATGTTGTTAACGATAAATGAAATTGAAGTTATGTTGCATGAGAAGTTTTCTCGTTTTAATGGAGAGATGGATGATTTGATTTTGAAAAAAAGAATGGTGCCTGCAAATAATATTAAGCATTCGGAGGAAGGTCTTGGCTTAAATTTCCCAAAGGACTTTATTGATTTTGTCAATAATTATGATATTGATAACTTCTCTTTGGGGAATTTATCTTTCGGCCATGGTGATGATTATTTGGAGAAAATAGTCAGGATTAACAGTGATGAGTTTAACCATTGGTGGATGGGCGAGCATAGACCAGATGGTGTGATATGTATTGCAATATCAGACCCTTATACTATCTTGCTTAATACTCACGATGGCAAAGTTTATGCTATTACTAGTGAACAAACTATGGATGGATGGGAATCGATAGCTGATAATTTTGAGCTATTTATCAGAGGTGTTGGTTCGCATTTTTTAAAAGCATGCCCGCTAACGGAAATTATAAAGTCAACAGGTGCAATCGATATTTCATTTTGGAATAATATCTAACGATAGTGTCTGGTGATAACTTATTTATGTCTGAACTTGGTGTGTGTTTTTTTGATACAATATCAAACTGGTGAAGAAACGGATTTCCTTAATTGATGGGATTTGGAATGGACATTAACTCATCCTTCGAATTCAGCGTTTTTGTATGGTTTAGTACGTGCGGAATCTTTTCCAAAACCGCATTTGAAGATCCTTTAGGGTAAAATTATCATGTATCTTTCTGATTCGGAAAACAAACTAACTATATATGAAATAAATGATTTCAATGCAAGTTTTGACGATCGTCTTCCCATGTCATTTCTTAATTTTTATCTTAAAAATAATGGCGGGTATCCTCATAATAATGAAGATGGTAATCCTTTTATGCTTGGTGGTTTTAACCCTATAAAATATGGTGACCTGCCGATTGAGCAACTCTATCATGACCTTGTTGAGTCGTTTGGCGAGTTAAGGAATATGGTTCCTTTTGCTTATGATGACGGGGGGAACTCTTTTCTACTATCTCTCAAACCTGATGATTCATTAGGGAAGGTTTTTATTTTTCTGATGGATGATAAAGAGGTTGAATTGGTTGCCGATTCGTTCTCGGAATTTTTAGAAGAATTGTTTTCTTGAAAGTAAAGAGGCAGTTTATAACATTCTCGACAGTGAGGTTGCTGTTATCGCAAACTCAAAGTAAGGTTCGTTTAAAATATTTAAATTCAGTCATTAATTTGAAAACTTATAGATTTACAACCCGGCTTATGCCGGGTTTATTAATATTGAACGGCAAATGTTAAATTTTTCAGATCCAATAAACGCTTTGCTTCCAGAAACTGATGTGCAACCTTATGTTATTTATGGATTTATGAAGCCTGTGCCAACGTACAGGAAAATAAAACTTCCCCTTGGTTTGGTGAATTGGGTCGGGCACTCAATATGAGATTTAACAATCTGTACAGCGTTATATTGATTCCGGCCATTAGAAAGTAATAAAGAAAACAGAAGGCAAAACCTGTGGATAGAGTAGAGTTACAAAGTGAGTTAAATAAATTAAACATACCCAGAGATAGCTACTCTATTGATGGTGTTAAGGATGAGACATTATGTTTGATCCTCGATAGAGGGCTATGGTGTGTTTTTTATAGTGAACATGGAAAACGCACAGAGGTTGATTTTTTTGCAACTGAAAGTGATGCCTGTCAATCCTTCCTTGCCAGAATCACAAAATGGTTCTAGTTTCAAAAAGTATGTAAAATTAGGTGCCAGTTTTTGGAGTTTCTTAGGCTGGTACTAATTTTCATGCTTTGATAATAATAATCAAAGCATGTGAGTGTAATTCTGCCGCATCAACCTTTTTTAGTATGGTAAGTACTGCTTTCTAATCAGAAAATCGTCGCCACGTCGCACGACACCACCAACACCCGCTTCCTGTGGCAGGGCTACCGCCTGCTGCAGGAGCAGGAGAGTGGGATGTGCCGCACCTACAGATTATTTAGCTAATGACCCTGTATTTACTCACAGACGTCGTGATGCATCCAAAATTGCCGGAATGAGCGAAATAGAAGTGCCTATAGATAGTAAATTACGTAGTACTCTCCTTGGTTTGAGAGAAGAACCTTTTGGTTTCATAATTTTTAAGAGTCATGAGTTAGGTGACATGGCAAGGCGTGGTGATGTTCAGCACAAAGTCGGCTGTAAGTAGGAGATGATGAGTATACATAAAAGATGGTTAAGCTTTGTATTGCTTGACGATATATCATTTAAAGAGCTGCTTACAAAGCTAGAACAGGTATTTGAACGGACACTAATTTGTGAAGATGATGAGGGGCGTTATATTGCTAAAGCTGAAGGTGATGGTTTTACTGTAACGCTTATAGATAAAGAAGATAGGCTAAGCGAATTTTTATGCGATAAAAACTATAGTCTTGAAATAACGATAAGATCTGATGACTATTTTAATTCCAATTTTGAAAATTTCATAAAGGAAACTTTAAGGAATGGTAATATAAAATGGGGAAGAGCAGTTTGGGGTCCTGATAAATTATCTCAATGAGTAAACTGTTTTAAATGTTCTTTAAACCCAGTTAATTAAATAGAGTTTTACTTGGATTTGTTTTTTTATTTATTAAATAAAATGAATGCTTTATATTTATTTACGATCCAAACGAAACTTGAAGCCTGCTGGCGAGGGTAGAACATCTTCCGGAACAGAACAAAGGTGGAATTTACTGGTTCAACACTACCTGTATGGGGCCTTGCAGCTGACTAGCACAATTTTTTTTGGTCTAAAGTGCCTTATGAAAAATGTAGAAAGCTAATCAGGAACAAATAAAGTCTAGAGGAGGTAGGTGTGGCTGATAACCAAGAAAAATCTTTGACTTTAAGTCAAAATGAGATAGTCGCCTTGAAAAAAGCGATAATGTATTTAAAATTTTCTTGTGAGGAAACCGAATCTGTAATGTACGCAGGTAATCCTCTGATTAACTCTATTTTTTCTAAACTAATAGAGATTGATGATTTAGGACAGCAATCTATTGATTTTTATAATAAAGGTCATGCTGAGAACGAAAGGTTTATTTTGGCTAAATTAGATAAGTTAGAACTTGAAAATGGTCGGGAATTTCACAACGAAGTCAAGGAAAGTTCTTTTAGGGAATGCCTTTTTCCGTTCTCAAGAAAATAACTTCTGTATTGTAAATGGTCGGTTGGGAAATACTCCTTACCGGCTCTTCTTTTAATCCGCTGATGGTTAATGCTACATTAGAGTCAAAATTACTGCACTCCGTTGTGTCTTTCCCGTATTGAGGTTCTATAAGTCAATTCGAAAAATATCATGGGGCTAAGTATTAGTCTCTTAAAGCTTAAAACAGCCAACTCATTGAATCCAAAATGAAATAGGGGTGGTAATGTCACGTGAACTGGTTTTTTATGTAGATGATGAAGGTGTTTCAGTCGATTTAATCTTAACAGTATTTGGGCCTTCTCTCGTCCAATGCATAAACCTTGAATCTGATTCGGTCGATGAAAAAATGAAAAAAGACATCGATTTTCTTATTAAGAAACAGAAAAATTTTTCCGAGAAAATCGCAACTGAAACCCAGGCATATAGTAAGCGTATATATGGTACGGATGCAAAGGACTTGATTTTGCTGAAAGTTTATCTTTCTCCAGATGAAGACAATGAATTTGGGTTCATATTCTCGACCGATTTAGATGAGGAACATGGGATTGGTATCAAATTTAAAGGGCTTGCAATGAAGAAAATTGGTAGTGGCGAAACAGCATTTTTATAGAATTTAATTAAGTCTATCCGATCGGGTAGACCCATTCCTGTGGCAGGGTTACCGCCTGCTGCAGGATGCCGGCCTGTGCCGTACTTATATTTACGGCCTGAATGAAACCTGGATCCCGCAGGCACAGGGGATCATCTTCATGACCAAAGCAGCTGTGACATTCACTGGTTCAACACCGACCTGAACGGCGCGCCGCTGGAAGTGACCGACGAGCGTGGCGCGGTGCGCTGGAGCGGTCAGTACGGCAGCTTTGGCGAGGTACGCCACCAGAGCGAAGGGTTCTCACAGCTTGTGAATCGCTCGGCGATGGCACACCAGCCGCTTCGCTATGCCGGGCAGTACGCTGACGGTAAAACGGGGCTGCATTATAACCTGTTCCTCTACTACGACCCACAGGTCGGGCGGTTTATTGTGCAGGATCCGATTGGGCTGAATGGCGGGTGGAACCTTTATCAGTATGCGCCGAACCCGTTGGGGTGGATTGATCCGCAGGGTCTTAAATGTTCTCATTCAGCAAAGAATCCTAAAGAATTCCATGCTGTTGTAAACGAAAAATGGGGGCATAAAATGACCGCATCAGATATGAGGGAAGTACAAAAAACAATCGATAATATTAAATTGAATAAACCAGCTTTTCCTCGTGATGGGATACCTTTTGAAAATAATTTCAAAATTTCACCAGATAGTCAGCGCCTTAACACAGGAAGCGGTCCTTATAGAGAGTGGACAGTGAAAACACCTGGTGTAGGAAATCGAGGAGTTAGGCGTATAGTTGTGGATACAAAAACAGGTCAAACATTTTATAGTCACGACCATTACAACACTTTCATAGAGATCAGTCCAGGAGGATGGAAGTAATGAAAGTAATTACTTTATCTATTGATTTTAAAGAAATAAATGATGTTACAGAATTTCATAATAGGGTTAAGCAGTTGTTTGGCTTTCCTGATTTCTATGGTAATAATTTCCATGCGTTCATAGATTGTCTGACTAGTTTGCGATTCCCAGAAGAGGGGATGACATCTTTAAACCTAAAGCAAGACGAGTTTTTATTACTTAAGATAAGTAATATCAATAACTTGGATGAGGAATTGAAGCATGATTTTCTTTTGTCAATTCAAGAGGTAAATAATAGAAGTATTTTATTTGGTGAGGAGCCAGCTATCTTGTTATTGCTTTGTACGCAACATAAGTGAAATATAGCTGGCGAAAAGAAAAAATTCGCTTTTTTTATTATTTGATATTATTCTGAACGGAAGTATGTTTCGTAAAGTATATTTTTTCACTCACTATGTGGAGTGTAATCATAGATATTTTTGGGAGGGCTGATGAGAGGGATTAAAGAGGCTTTGAAGCAGTTGGCCGCTATTTGCAATAAATACTCGCTGTCAGGGAGTTTCAGCACCGTCAGTGACCTGGATAATACATTCCCGTCCAACTTACCTCGTTCAACAGATGTTGATTTCTTATATAAAAATTATAATCCTGAAAACTTAAAGATTGAAACAGGTTTCACACCAATTAAAATTCACTCTGTCAGTGAGTTCACGAAGGCTAAAAATGGTTATGAATACTTACCAGACAATTATCTTGTTATTGGTGATGATTTAGGTGGAGGTAAACCTATAATTGCGGTTGTCGATGAAGGGAATTCCTCTGTCTATGCTAGTTATGATGTCATTGAACCGTTTCAAATAGCCAGTAGTCTCTCTGGGTTCATATTTTCTCTAGCTGAGCTAATTGATTTGGTTTATGGTCACTACGATATCTTTGATATAGCAGATGATAATGATGAAGTAAAAGATAATTTCATTGATGAGTTGCGGGAAAGGATTGTACCACTTATCGGTAATGAAAATTTCAATGCGTTTTATAATTATTTTTATGGGTAATTATTTTCTTTCAAGGTAAACCAGTATGGCGAAAATGTTATTTTTAGCGAGGTGATGTTCTCTGTGACTCTTGCAGGTATATTAAGCAAGGTTCAAAAGAGTAATGCTGTATATTTATTCAGGTGGAATTAATCAAATACATGAAAGGAGAGGGATTACATGCAGACGACGCGAGTAATGGGCGAGGGATATGAACCGTACGTTGAGCAATTAGGTGACAAACTGATTTATTCAATACCTGTCGAATCGGGATTTGTCAGCTTTCATTTTGAGTTTGATATTCTGCAGACCGATGTTGACGTCTTGCTGTCCGATCATTACCGGCGGGCAGTCCTGGAAGTGACCGCTCACACTTTGCTCCAGCGTTCGACGTTGAAGGGACATAACCGATTTACGCAGAACGATTTTGATAACCTTATTGCCACTGTCCTTCATGCATCGCTAGAGCATCTCAGCGCATTCATTTCTCAGATTAATCGGGAGCACAATATTTCGATTGAACATTATGTGGATGACATCGTGAACAGGCGCATAAACAAAGGATGAATATACCGATCCCAGATAAGGCCAATTTTATTTTTAAAATCACACTGGGCGGATAGCGCTTTTCAACCTCATGCAACCCGAAGAGTTCAAATTGATTTTTCGTGAGAAGCTTTCAACAAACGCTTATCTGTCTGTGTCTTCGTTCAGTTTGGCGGATGCCTGTCTGTTTCCTTGGTAAATTTTTCCGGGAGCAGGGGGCTGATGAGGAAATGGAATCAGGATGAGTAAGCGTATTGCCACGCTTTATCTTATTGCCTGGCGTTTTTCATTGCATCCTGCTTCCCCGGGTTGCATTGCTGTTTTGTTCCGGGAAGATAAAAATTCCCTGATGGATCCGGATTTGTTCCGCCCGGACAACCCGCCCGGCCATCAGATGAGACGGTGCCATCAGAACCGTTTCCGCCATCAGAGCCATTTCCTCCATCACCACCCTTACCACCATCAGCAGCATTTACGGCAAATGCACTGAGTAAAAGCAAAAAGGCAATAGTGCGCTTATTCATTAAAATCTCCATTGTTCAATCCATTTACGGGCGGGAAAATATTCCCGCGAGGGTCCCATGCGGAACATTTCACAGGCGAACCTCACCCCTGACTTTCAATATTCGCTTTAACAGCCTCCAGCATCCTCTTACGGATCCAGCCGCTGCCCACCCGTATTACCAGCCAGTAAGCTGCCATCCTTAGCCTGGTGCTTCTGTCCGGACAATAGACGAAGGTTTCCGTAGAGAGCTCATGTTGGCCTGGCGCCAGTTCCGTTACCTGATAGCGCAGCAGCAGTTTCGCGCTGCCCGGCGTAGCGGGCGTCTGAAAAGTATTCGCGTCCGGCACGTTTTCCAGACCGAAATCCGTACGCCAGAATTGCCCTCTTAAGCCATAGCACAGCTCAGAGGGTGAACTTTTCAACAGGGTAAAGCTGTGCAAACCAAAGTTGCCGATCGCGTTAGACTGCGTGTTGCGCAGTAATTTCTGCGGTATTTGGCGCAAAGACATTAGTCGCCGAATCACGGGGTCTTGCCGGACGTCAAAGTGTGCAATCAACGGCAGAATAGTTTCTGGATGAGCAGTATGTATAACCGTTCGATGTTTCTCATGAAACTGAAACTGGGGCAGGAAAACGGGAGCATCACGCCAGTGAGAAAGCGCTTTGTGGGTAACGAATCCTGGGTTTAGCATCTCTCTTCCTTGTCATCCTTTGAGCTCAGCCAGAGTAACAGATGGCTTGCCGCAGACAATTACCAGGAAAAGAGAGGGGTATCTGGCCGAAACCGTACCTTGCTTCGGTAGCATTCCGGCCTCAGTGTGCCGTGAGATACGGCTCCTTCACAAATTCCGCCAACAACCAGACCATATCATGCAATAGCCCGGTGAGCTCTCTCGCCACGCTCGCAGGCAGTGTCCCGCCCATCACCGCCAGCGTTAACGCCAGAGCATAATCCACCTGCAACGCCGTCTCCTGCCAGCAGTCCGGTACGCAGGAGGTCAGCTTTTCTCCCGCAATCAGTTGTTCAACCCGATACGGCGGAAGCTCGGCGTCACAGCACTCTCGCAGCCGTTTGAGCACGGCCAGCAATCGTCTGCAGAGTGTGGCAAACGTTACTGCATCGTCAGTTTCCACCAGCACGCTGACATAGGCAGCACAGGTATCAGCCAGCTCGAAAAGATCCGCAGAATCGGGGAGATGAAGGTTAATAAGGTGATGAACCGCGCTTTCTTCAGAGAGCGGGTAAGAAAATGCAGGGATAGTCGCCATTTAGTATCCTCTTCGGGCAAAAAAATGACATGTTATGCTAACGGGTTCCTACGCCCGGTTACGAATATGCCGCAACGCAGGCACTTTACGGCCGTGATGAAGGGATGAAAAGGGATGCCCCTGAATTACATAAGGTTGCTTGCAGGTTTGCGAGGCGGCTTCCAGAAGGCCATTGCCGGGTGGCGGCTACGCCTTACCCGGCCTACGAAAACTGCTGATTGGGTCATTCACATTTAGGGCCGACAGAACAAGACTGTAAAGCGGGTTTTTGCCGATCGTGGGTGAAGATCTGCCATTTTATTGCCGAGGTACTCAGGGTAAAAATGGCCGTGGCTAGCGTGTTCTCTTCATCCGGATCGTGTGGCGAGAGACGATAAATCGGGAGCGCGGAGTCGTGCTGGTCAGAAAGAATATCCAGTGCCGCCGCACCATCAAGCTGAGATTGCGTCTCAAGCCAGGCGTTTAGCCGTGTTTGCCGTGAACGGGAACTGTCCGTGATCACCTGCTCAACCGCAGCAAGCTGAGGGTGGATAAGGTGATTAGCATGGGCGAAAACCTCCCGCAACGGCATGACGGAACAGCCTGTTCCCGTGGCTTCTATGCTAAACAGACGACGGTCTCCCCGTTGCCCCAGCGTGTGATGAAAGGCTCCGGCGCGTGGCTCTGAGGTCAGTATGGTGATGGCTTCATCCAGGGTGGCGGCATTCAGCGCGGCGCGGGCGAGTATCTGGCGCGGCATTCCGTCCGGACGGTGTACAGCGCGAATGTTATTCACCGTATTCACCACACCTTTTTCGTTTACGGCAAAGGTATGTCCGCAAATCGATCCCGGATAGGCAAAACTGGTGAACGCCAGGCCGTCATCAGGGGTGATACTGACGATGGCGCAGTCATTGCGAAGCTGAGGGAAACCGTCTTCGTTATGCGCAATAATCAGCTCCCCCTCTGCAGTGCTTCCCGCTACGGTGGTACAACCGTCAGAGGTAGAGCGCACCAAATCGCCGCGGCAGTTCCAGGCAAACACCTCATCAAGCGGTGCCCCCAGCCCCCTGGCGAGTCCCTCCAGCTCCTGCCAAATCAGGGGAAACTGAGACTGGACGCGAGAGCGCATTCTCCGGGTCTGTTCTGCGTCTTTCATGGCGGTAACGGTTTGCCACAACGCTGTTTGCGTCAGTTTTGCATGCCAGGCCTCGCGGCCGAATGCGCCAAGTTCCTGACCCACCGCAAAAGCGGAACCACTAATTTCTAATTTTTTCATGGTGTTATCATTCACTTCTGTTCAGGATACATGCTGCAAAAATTCTTTCAGGCGAGGATTAGCGCTGCTGTTCAGCAGCATATCAGGTGGACCATCTTCGGCAATGGTGCCGCCATCAATAAAGATGAGACGTGATGCCACATCGCGGGCGAAGCCGATTTCATGGGTCACAATCACCATGGTCATGCCTTCTTCGGCCAGCGAGCGCATCACTTTCAGGACCTCATGCCGTAATTCGGGATCCAGCGCTGAGGTCGGCTCATCGAACAGCATCATTTTCGGTTTCACTGCCAGAGCTCTGGCAATGGCCACGCGCTGCTGCTGACCGCCCGAGAGCTCTGATGGGTAGTGATGAGCGCGTTCGCGTAAGCCCACACGGTCCAGTAGCGCCAGTGCCTGTTCACGCGCGGCAGCTTTGCTCTGTTTGCGCACGCGAACCGGACCAAACATCACATTCTCCAGCGCCGTCAGATGGGGGAAGAGATGGAACTGCTGAAACACCATCCCGGCTTCGCGGCGGATATCGCACTCATTAGCGTGAGGATCGGTAATATGCATTCCCGCTACCAGCAGCGTGCCGGAGGAAATCTCCTCCAGCTTATTAATGCAGCGTAGCAGCGTCGATTTACCCGAACCGGAAGGACCAATGATCACCACCACTTCACCGGCTTCAATTTTTAAATTGATGTCGTGCAGCACCTGAGTGGAACCGAAGTTCTTCGACACTGCGCTAAATTCAACCATGCTCATAAAATATGGATCCTTTTCTCCAGTTGCTTCAGGAGGAAACTCAGACACAGCGTTACCAGCAGGTAAATCATTGCCACTGCGGTCCAGACTTCCAGCGCGCGGAAATTACCGGCAATAATTTCCTGCCCCTGACGCGTCAATTCCGCCACACCAATCACAATAAACAGCGAGGTGTCTTTTATACTAATAATCCACTGATTACCTAACGCAGGGATCATACGGCGTAATGCCAGCGGCATAATGACATGCCATAGCGTGCTGCGTTGTGATAATCCCATCGCCAGGCTGGCCTCTCTGAATCCTTTATTAATTGAGAGAATCGCCCCGCGGGTGATTTCTGCAATATAAGCACCCGAGTTAATCACAATTGTCGTAATGGCTGCCGTTACCGGATCAATATGAACGGGTAACACCATGGGAAGTGCGAAGTAAATAAACATCACTTGCACCATAATCGGCGTGCCGCGGATTAACTCGACAAAGACTAACGAGACGGTTTTTGATATCTTTCCTCCAAGCGCACGGCAGGTTCCTGCCAGCAGGCCAATAACAAAACCACCCAATAAACCTGATAAAGAAATAATCAGCGTCAGCTGTAGTCCTTGCAACAACAGCGGCAGGGACTCCCAAATATATTTACTGTCGAAATTCATCATTCTACCCGTTAAGATGCAACGAGGTCGGATCGCTCCGACCTGGCGGGATTATTTTGGCTGTTTCGCAAACCACTTCACGTAGATCTTGCTATAGGTTCCATCCGCGCGTAAGGCCTCCAGTGCAGCGTTGATCTTTGGCGTCAGGGGGCTGTTTTTCTGCATCGCAAAGCCGTAGTGCTGCGGCAGAATGCTGTCGGTCTCGCCGGTAGATTTCACTTTGCCATCACCTGCCGTTTTGACGTAATAGAGCACGTTGGGTGAGTCATGTACCACGGCATCAAGATTACCTGCCTGCAAATCAAGATAGGCGTTATCGATATTCGGGAACTCGACATAATTCGCCTTATATTTACTTTTCATAAAACTGGCCGCCGCTGTTCCCTGCTTCAGTCCCACTTTCTTACCCGCTAAATCGCTGAATTTAGCAATGGTATTATCGCTGCTTTTAACCGCCATTAATAAATCAGCATCATAATAACCCTCGCTGAAATCAACAACCTGTTTACGCGCGTCGGTTATAGTAATCCCCGCCATTGCAACATCGAGATTACGTGATTGCAAACCGGGAATCAGTCCGCCGAAATCCATTGGGCGCAATTCGTAGCTGACATTCATCTTTTTGGCAATGGCATCCCACAAATCTATATCAAAACCGACATATTTATCGCCTTGTTTAAATTCAAAGGGTACAAAAGCGGTATCAACTCCAACCGTTAATTTATCCTGCGCGCCTGCCACAAAACTGGCGGAACAAGCGACCAGCGCTAACGTAACTTTTAATTTGGTCAGTAATCCAGACATAATAACCCTCGGCGTCAGTGAAACAGCGTGCATGAATATCATCCGGCGAAATAAAATCGACGGAGTGGGAAATAAAAATAGTGACAGGCAGGGCGCACTTTCATGCGCCAACGTTAAAACGATAGCTTATGCGGGAATAATCTCATCCCGCGTGTCGGGTACCGGCGTCTGCGCGCCGTTCATTACCATTGAGAGAAAACTGTAATAACCCGTGATTCCGATCAGATCCACCACGCCTTTTTCGCCCCACAGCGCGACAGCCTGCTGCCAGGTGGCATCGCTGACCTTCTGCTGCTCCTGTAACTCCTTGCAGAAGTGATAAATTACCCATTCATCCGGTTGCAGATCTTCAGGAAGACGTTTTTCATTAATCGCCTGCACCGCTGCCGCAGAGATGCCTTTCTCGCGAGCTATTGGCGCATGAATTGCCCATTCCACAGGCTGCGACCAGTGCCGTGCGGTCATTAAAATCGCCAGCTCCGACAAACGCTGTCCCAGGGCACTGCGATAACGCAGATATTCCCCCATGCGTTGTGCATGCGCCATCAGCTCAGGACTGCGCAGCAGCGGCTCGAAGGGAGGCAGCAGGGCACCGCGTGGCCCATTGATGATCTCTTCGGCTAAGGAACGCTGCCGATCGTCCCACTCATGCTCCGCCAGGGGCGGTAAACGATTGATCATAATTTACTCGTCTCTTCGCGAATCACGGTGTTCAGCGTGTCCACCACAAAATCAAGCTGGGCTGGGGTGATAATAAACGGTGGGGCGATCAAAATATGGTCGCCATACTGCCCGTCAATGGTTCCCCCCATCGGATAGACCATCAGCCCGCGTGACATACAGTTTGCTTTGATCGCCGCATGCAGTTTCAGGGCAGGATCGAAGGGAGTTTTATTGCCTTTATCACGGACCAGCTCAACACCCGCAAACAAGCCGCGTCCACGCGTATCACCGACGTGGGGTAATTCCCCCAGCACTTCACGCAATGCGTTGTGCAGGTAATCACCCTGTTGCCTGACCGCCTGGAGCAAATTATCGCGCTCAATCACCTGCTGCACCGCCAGGGCTGAGGAAGCGGCAGTCGCGTGACAAATGTAGGTGTGTCCGTGCTGGAACAGACCGCTGCCGGTTTGCAGCGCTGAGACAATCTTCTCGCTTGCTAATACTGCACCAATCGGCTGATAGCCGCCCCCCAGTCCCTTCGCGATGGTCACCAAATCCGGCACCACATCATCCTGTTCAAACGCATGCAGCGTACCGGTGCGTCCCATGCCACACATGACTTCATCCGCGATGTAGAGAATGCCGTATTTATCGCACAGGTTGCGTACCCCTTTAAGATAGCCGGGAGTAGGGGGAGTGGCGCCGGTGGTGGCCCCCACCACGGTTTCTGCGCAGAAACCAATAATGGTCTCCGGACCGGCCTCAAGAATGGCGTGCTCCAGTTCGTTCAGCAAACGCGTGGTATATTGCTGCTGGGTTTCGTCAGCGCGGCGGTCGCGATACTCATTGCAGGCCGAAACACGGATAACGTCGATTAACAGGGGAGCAAACTGACGGCGACGCCATTCATTGCCTCCCACCGCGAGTGCCCCAAGGGTATTGCCATGATAGCTCTGTTTACGGGCGATAAATTTGGTGCGCGACGGCTGGCCGAGCTCAACAAAATACTGACGCGCCAGCTTGAGTGCGGTTTCGACTGCTTCCGAACCGCCCGAAACGAAATAGGCGTAGTTAAGATCGCCAGGCGCCGTGCGCGTCAGCTGTTCAGCAAGTTGTTCAACGGTGTCACTGGTAAAAAAACTGGTGTGGGCATAGGCCAGTTGATCGATCTGGCGATGCATTGCCGCCAGCACATCAGGATGCGCATGACCTAAACAGGAAACGGCGGCGCCACCGCAGGCATCCAGATACTGCTTTCCCTGTGCATCAAAAATGTACGCCCCTTGCGCACGCGCCGCGACGGCGGGCGTGCTGCGTAGGCTGCGGTGAATAATATGGCTCATGCTGGTCCTGCTCCTGAATACGCTGTGTTAATAAAGCGCATCTTGCAGGATTCATTTGTATCACGTCAACGTTATTTGGATTCAAATGCATTCTCTTTTCTTATGCCGGAGGCAAATGAATCATTTTTCAGGGTTTCCGGGGCACGACATACGCACCCGAGTCGATGAGATAGCGTTCAGCATTTTCGATTTTACTCACCGCATCCCGACCATGGCGAGCCACCAGCATCGCCAGTAAACACTCGGCCAGCCCCATGCCCGAAACCACGGAAGGGAAAAACGACGGGCTGTCTGTGGAGAACAGCAGCGTGCAATCGGCAGCCTGTGCTAATGGTGAGACGGGAGAATCCGTGATGGCGACAATCGTCGCGCCCGCCTGCTGGGCCGCGCGTAAAACATCCAGCGACTCGCGCGAATAGGGCGCAAAACTGGTGAGTAACAGGCAATCCTGTGCTGTTAATTCGCGGGTGAACACCTCGATGTTGCTCGCCAGACCATCAATGAGCGACACCTGCCGATTGAACAATCGATAGACATAAAACAGCGACCAGGCAATAGGAAAGCTGGCACGGAAGCCGCAAATGTAGACATTCTCCGCCGCGTCCAGCAGCGATACCGCTTGCTCCATGGCCTGATGGTTTTCATTTTGTGTAAACGCCAGATTGGCCTGATGTGCCTGAAACACCTCTTCATACAGCTGGGGTTGAGTGCCTTTGGCGATCAGTTTCTCGGCTTTGGAGACATATGTATCATTACGCAGTCCAAGCTCATCAATGAAAGCGTCCTTAAGTTCCCCCCAGCCGTTGTACCCTAATCGCTGCGCCAGTCGTAACAACGTAGCGGGTTTTACACCGGCTTCAGCGGCGAAGGCGCGCATCGATAGCACGACCAGTTGATTGGTATTCTGTAGTGAGAACTCGGCAGCGCGCTGTAATTCGGCAGACAATTCTCTGAATGTATTAACAATATTTTCCCTTGGATTCATAGCTACTATTTACGCTCTTTACGGTTAGCGTTGCTGGCGTCAGTGGACGGGACAGGGGCTTTTCCATTACATCAGGGGTTTCGAAAGACAGAAGGGCATCTACCTTAGCATTCGATAACAGTATTGTAACCCTGTTGTTGTGCTCCCTGAAGGGCATTGCCGGGTGGCGGCTACGCCTTACCCGGCCTACAAAAACCACCAACCAATCTGGCCGCTATCCCTCGCTCATCATCGCCAGAAACCGCTTCACCGTCCGCGAGCGTTCAAAGCGCCGCCAGCAGAGCGCGATATCGGTATAAAGCTCCGGCGAGCTCAGCGCGTGGTAGGTGACATTCGGCGGAGAAATGGCCGCCATGGATTTCGGCACCAGCGCGAAGCCGCCACCCGCGGAAACCATGCTCAGGGAGGATGAAAGCTGTGACGACTGCAGCGCGTGCTGCACGTCAATCCCGGCCCGCTCGCAACAGCCGTGAACCCGGTCGTACAGGCCGGGCGCGACCTCCTGCGGGAACAGCACCACCGGCGTATCACGCAACTGGTCTAGCGCCAGATCGCCGCACGTCGCCAGCGGATGGTCGCGATGCAGCGCCACCACCATCGGCTCCCGGTCGAGGATTGTTAACTCGAACGCCTTGCTGCTCTCGCACGGCAGGCGCACGAAGGCGATATCCAGTTCACCCTCCGCCAGCATCGTCGTCAGCGACGACATATTGGCTTCCACCTGGTGAACCTGCACCGCCATGTTCTGCACCTGATACTGGCGAATCAGGGCAAAAATTTTGGGATGAAAAGCGTCGGAGCTGGTGATGCCAATCGACAGATTGCCGTTCAGCCCGCGGGCGATGCCGCGGGCTTTCTCCAGTGCGGCGTCGCTCAGCGCCAGAATCTTACAGGCGTCCTCGTAGAAGGCTTCTCCCGCCTCGGTCAGCTCCACGCCCCGCGTCAGGCGTCTGAACAGCGGCGTGCCCACTTCCTCTTCGAGCCGTTTGATCTGCTGACTCAGAGGAGGCTGTGAAATACCCAGCGCTTCGGCCGCCCTGGTGAAGTGTCGCTCGCGTGCAACCGCGACAAAATACCGCAGATAACGAAGTTCCATATCAAAAACGTCTCAAACCACCATGGATTCTATATTGGAACTCTCTGCTGAATCGGGTCAACATTTATTTAACCTTTCTAAATAAAGTTGAAGAGGACGAGCATGATGATGCATTCATCTGCCTGCGACTGTGAGGCCAGCTTGTGCGAGACCCTGCGCGGGTTCTCCGCCCGGCATCCTGACAGCGTGATCTATCAGACATCGCTAATGAGCGCCCTGCTGAGCGGCGTGTATGAGGGGGAGACCACCATTGCCGATCTGCTGGCGCACGGTGATTTTGGTCTGGGTACCTTCAACGAGCTGGACGGCGAAATGATTGCCTTCAGCAGCCAGGTGTATCAGCTGCGCGCCGACGGCAGCGCCCGGGCCGCGAAGCCAGAGCAGAAAACGCCGTTCGCGGTAATGACCTGGTTCCAGCCGCAGTATCGCAAAACCTTTGAGGGGCCGGTCAGCCGTCAGCAGATCCACGACGTGATCGACCAACAGATCCCCTCCGATAACCTGTTCTGCGCCCTGCGTATCGACGGCAACTTCCGCCACGCCCACACCCGCACCGTACCGCGCCAGACGCCGCCGTACCGCGCGATGACCGACG
Organism: Enterobacter sp. HSTU-ASh6; assembly: GCF_026319105.1. NCBI lineage: Bacteria > Pseudomonadati > Pseudomonadota > Gammaproteobacteria > Enterobacterales > Enterobacteriaceae > Enterobacter > Enterobacter sp. HSTU-ASh6. The sequence goes on from NZ_WSPD01000013.1 coordinate 85,983, forward strand.
TGCTGGACGACCAGCCGGTGTTCCGCTTCAACCAGCGCGAAGGGGTGCTGGTCGGGTTCCGCACGCCGCAGCATATGCAGGGGATCAACGTGGCGGGTTACCACGAACATTTCATCACCGACGACCGCCAGGGCGGAGGCCATCTGCTCGACTACCAGCTGGAGAGCGGCGTGCTCACCTTCGGTGAAATTCACAAGCTGATGATTGACCTGCCCGCCGACAGCGCGTTTTTACAGGCCAACCTGCACCCCAGCGACCTCGATGCCGCGATCCGTTCCGTCGAAAACTAACAGGAGAACTACCGTGAACAGTGAGAAACAGTCACGTCAGTGGGCGCACGGCGCCGATTTGGTTGTCGGCCAACTGGAAGCGCAGGGCGTGAAGCAGGTGTTCGGGATCCCGGGTGCGAAAATCGACAAAGTCTTTGATTCCCTGCTGGACTCGTCCATTGAAATCATCCCGGTGCGTCACGAGGCCAACGCGGCGTTTATGGCGGCGGCAGTAGGCCGGTTGACCGGTAAAGCCGGGGTGGCACTGGTCACCTCCGGGCCGGGCTGCTCGAACCTGATCACCGGCATTGCCACCGCCAACAGCGAAGGCGACCCGGTGGTGGCGCTGGGCGGGGCGGTGAAGCGGGCGGATAAAGCCAAGCTGGTGCACCAGAGCATGGACACCGTCGCCATGTTCAGCCCGGTCACCAAATACGCGGTGGAAGTCAGTTCACCGGATGCGATTGCCGAAGTGGTATCGAACGCGTTTCGCGCCGCCGAGCACGGCAGGCCGGGGGGCGCGTTCGTCAGCCTGCCGCAGGATATTGTCGACCAGCCCGCTACCGGGGCGATTTTACCTGCCAGCGGCCCGGCGCTGATGGGCCCGGCGCCGGAGTCCGCCATTAACGACGTGGCGAAGCTTATCGAAAAGGCCAAAAACCCGGTCATCCTGCTGGGCCTGATGGCGAGCCAGCCGGCCAACAGCGCCGCGCTGCGCAAGCTGCTGGAGAAAAGCCGTATTCCGGTCACCAGCACCTATCAGGCCGCCGGGGCGGTGAACCAGGAGCACTTTACCCGCTTCGCCGGACGCGTCGGTCTGTTCAATAACCAGGCGGGCGACAGGCTGCTCCATCTGGCGGACCTGATTATCTGCATCGGCTACAGCCCGGTGGAATACGAGCCGTCGATGTGGAACAGCGGTGATGCCACGCTGGTGCACATTGATGTGCTGCCCGCCTATGAAGAGCGTAACTACGTGCCGGATCTGGAGCTGGTGGGGGACATCGCCGAAACCCTGAATCTGCTCGCGAACCGCATCGATCACAAGCTGGAGCTGAGCCAGCGAGCCTCAGAGATCCTGGTCGACCGCCAGCATCAGCGCGATCTGCTCGATCGCCGTGGCGCGTCCCTCAACCAGTTTGCCCTGCATCCGCTGCGCATCGTTCGCGCCATGCAGGACATCGTCAATAACGACGTCACGCTCACCGTGGATATGGGCAGCTTCCACATCTGGATCGCCCGCTACCTCTACAGCTTCCGGGCGCGTCAGGTGATGATCTCCAACGGTCAGCAGACCATGGGCGTCGCGCTGCCGTGGGCCATTGGTGCGTGGCTGGTCAACCCGGGGCGCAAGGTGGTCTCGGTCTCCGGTGATGGCGGCTTCCTGCAGTCGAGCATGGAGCTGGAAACTGCGGTACGTCTTAAAGCCAACGTGCTGCACATCATCTGGGTGGATAACGGCTACAACATGGTCGCCATTCAGGAAGAGAAAAAGTACCAGCGTCTTTCCGGCGTCGAGTTCGGCCCGGTCGATTTCAAAGCCTATGCCGATGCCTTCGGCGCGAAGGGCTTTGCCGTGGAGAGCGCCGAGGCGCTCGAGCCGACGCTGCGCGCGGCGATGGATGTCAATGGCCCGGCCGTGGTGGCCATTCCCGTCGACTACAGCGATAACCCGCTGCTGATGGGCCAGCTCCATCTCAGCCAGATTTTGTGACTCACGATAAGGACAGAGAAATGCAAAAAGTTGCTCTCGTAACAGGCTCAGGCCAGGGGATTGGTAAAGCGATTGCGCTGCGCCTGGTGAAAGATGGCTTTGCCGTCGCCATCGCCGACTATAACGCTGAGACGGCAAGAGCCGTTGCCGACGAAATCATCCGCAACGGCGGTAACGCCGTCGCCGTGAAGGTGGATGTCTCTGACCGCGAGCAGGTATTTGCCGCGGTGGAGAAAGCCCGCACCGCGCTGGGCGGTTTCCACGTGATCGTTAACAACGCCGGGATCGCGCCGTCCACCCCGATCGAATCCATCACCCCGGAGATTGTCGATAAGGTCTACAACATTAACGTGAAAGGGGTGATCTGGGGCATTCAGGCCGCGATTGACGCGTTTCGTAAAGAGGGGCACGGCGGGAAAATCATTAACGCCTGCTCCCAGGCGGGCCACACCGGTAACCCGGAGCTGGCCGTCTACAGTTCCAGCAAGTTCGCGGTGCGCGGCTTAACCCAGACCGCCGCACGGGATCTCGCGCCGCTGGGGATCACCGTTAACGCTTACTGCCCGGGCATCGTGAAAACGCCGATGTGGGCGGAGATCGACCGTCAGGTCTCCGAGGCAGCGGGTAAACCGCTCGGCTACGGGACCGAAACCTTTGCCAAACGCATCACGCTTGGCCGCCTGTCCGAACCGGAAGATGTCGCTGCCTGCGTCTCATACCTGGCAGGACCCGATTCCGACTACATGACCGGCCAGTCGCTGTTGATTGATGGTGGGATGGTGTTCAACTAAATACTCAATACTAATAAGCTCTGACATGAGTTTTCCCCTGCCCCCGTGCAGGGGCTTTTTTTTGTCTCCTCCGCCATTGTGCATTACACTGCGCGCTGCAAAACTTTAGTCATTACGATCTGACAGGCGGTAACAGCGATGAACGGAACAATCACGACGTGGTTTAAAGATAAAGGCTTTGGATTTATCAAAGATGAAAACGGCGACAACCGCTATTTTCATGTGATTAAGGTCGCCAACCCTGATCTGATTAAGAAAGACGCGGCGGTGACCTTTGAGCCGACCACCAACAACAAAGGTCTTTCCGCCTATGCGGTGAAGGTGATCCCGGAAAGCAAGCATCTCTATATTGCGGGCGAGCGCGTGAAGCTCACCTCGATCAAATCCTTCGTGGTGTTCAGCGAAGAAGAGCCCGTGGATACCAAAATCGATAAAGAGAATGCGGTGCTGTCGGTCGGGCTGCTGATGAACAGCATCAAACCGAAATCCGACAAAAAGCCGGGCGAAATGCGCACGGTGAAGAAGCTGGCGATCACCACCTTCCAGAATACGACGTTGATCTTCACCGAAGATGAGATCGACATCGATGCCACGGTGAAGCTGCTCAAGTGATTTGTTGCCGGGTGGCGGCGACGCCTTACCCGGCCTACGAAATCCGTGCGGCACTCGCCGCCGCACGGTTTACCCCATCCTGTGCTCGCCCCGCAACATCGCCTCCCGGTCAAACACCTTCTGGATCTCCCCGTGCGCCATAAACGCCGCCCGGTCGGACATATGGGCAATCACGTCCGCGTCGTGGCTCACCAGCAGATAGGTCATCTCGTGCCTGGCTTTTAAGCGGTTGAGCAGGTTCAGAATTTCCGCCTGGACGGACATATCCAGCGCCGAGGTGGGTTCATCCAGCAGCAGAAGCTGCGGGCGCAGCAGCAGCGCCCGGGCAATCGCCACGCGCTGACGCTGGCCGCCGGAAAGCTGGTGTGGATAACGTTTACCCGCATCGGCAGGCAACCCTACCTGCAGCAAGGCGTCTTCGACTTTCCGGGCAATCTGCGTTTCACCGTGGATTGTTAACGGCTCCGAAAGGGTGCGTGCAATCGTGTGGTTTGGGTGCAGCGAGGCCCACGGATCCTGAAACACCATCTGCACGTTGCGGCGCAGCGGGCCGGTAAAACGCTGCCCTGGCCGAACCGCGTCGCCCAGCAGCGAGAGGCTTCCGCGCCACTCGCGCTGCAGCCCCGCCAGCACGCGCAGAAGGGTTGATTTCCCGCAGCCGGATTCGCCAATCAGGCTGAAGGTTTCCCCTTTTTCGACGCTAAAGCTGGCGGCGGATACCGCCGTTTTCTCCCCAAAGCTCACGTGGAGCTGATTTACCTCAACGAGCGACATCACCGGCCTCCTTCCACGGCTGCGAACGGTCAAGCGTCGGCAACATCTGTCCATAGGTACTGGCGTTCGGACGACAGGTCCACAGGGTGCGGGTGTACGGATGCGTTGCCTGCGGGAGCTGGCGTGCCGCCATCTCGTCGACCTTTTCGCCCTGATACATCACCAGCACCCGGTCGCAGTGCTCCGCCACCAGCGGCAGGTCGTGGCTGATTAACAGCATCGCCATCTGTCGCGCTTCGCACTGCTGCACCAGCAGCTCGAGGATCTGGTTACGCAGGCGGGCGTCCAGCGCAGACGTCGGTTCGTCGGCAATCAGCACCTGCGGGTTGTTGATCAGCGCCATCGCAATCATCACCCGCTGCCCCATGCCGCCGGAGAGTTCGCCGGGATAACGCTGAAGCACGTGCTCATTGAGCCCGACGGCGCGGATAATATCGTGTATACGTTCAAGGCGTTGTGAACGGGGCAGACGCTGATGCAGAGTCAGTGCCTCTTGTAGTTGAGCGGCGACGCTTTTCACCGGATTAAGCGCATAGCGCGGATCCTGCAGGACCATCGCAATGCCGTTGCCGCGCAGCGCCTGCCAGCGGCGGCTGTTCAGGGTCAGCACATCATTGCCCAGCACGTTAAGCTGTTTAGCGCGCACGATGCCCGGCTGGCGTACCAGCCCCATCAGGGCGCGGGCAGACATGGATTTCCCCGAGCCGGATTCACCCACCAGCGCCAGTCGCTCGTTGCCTAATGTAAAGCTCAGGCCGTTGACCACGCGGGCGGAAGGGTAGTCGATATTCAGCGCATCGACGATAACGCGGTGTTCAGTCATGCTGTGGCTCCAGTACGTCGCGCAGGCCATCGCCCAGCAGGTTAAAGGCCAGGCTGGCAAACAGAATGGCCGCGCCCGGAATGGCGGCAATCCACCACTGGTCGAAAATCACCTGCATGCCGTCAGCAATCATCGCTCCCCATTCGGCCATCGGCGGACGTGCACCGAGGCCGAGGAAGCCAAGCCCAGCGGCGGCCAGAATAATGCCTGCCAGATCCAGCGCTAAGCGCACAATCGCGGAGGGCAGACACAGGGGCAGAATATGGCCGACCAGCAGGCGCAGGCCGCGAATACCCATCATCTCCGCGGCGGCCAGGTAATCGCTGTGGCGCAGGCGCTGAATTTCACTCCGGGCCTGACGCGCATAGGCCGGCCAGGTGGTTAAGGCCAGCGCCAGCGCACCGTTGACCAGCCCCGGGCCGAGCATCGCCACAAACGCGAAGGCGAGGATCAGGCGCGGCATCGACATCACCACGTCGGTAAATCGCATCAGGATGCGCTCCAGCCAGCCGCCGTAGTAACCGGATAATATGCCCACCAGCAGACCGGCGGGGAGGGTGATAACGGTCACTAAAGCGACCAGCCCGAGCGCCGGGCGGGTGCCGTAAATCAGGCGCGAGAGCAGATCGCGCCCGTAGCTGTCGGTGCCCAGCCAGTGCTGAGCGTTTGGTGCCTGCAGGCGCGCGGCGGCGTCCTGCCAGTTTGGGTCCACCGGCGCAAGCCAGGGCGCGAACAGGGCTGTCAGCACCAGCAGCGTGATGGCAACCAGCCCGCAAAAGGCGGCGGGGGAGCGGCGCAGGCGGCGTAAGAAAAGATAAAATGGCATCAGCGCACCCTGGGATCGGTTGCCCGCACAAGCAGGTCGGTAAGGTTATTGATCAGTACAAAACAGATACCAATCAGCAGCGTGCCGCCCATCACCGCGGTGGTGTCTCCGGCGAACAGAGCGGTGGTGAGATAGCGCCCGATGCCCGGCCACGAGAAGACGGTTTCCGTTAACACCGCGCCTTCCAGCATGCTGGTATAGGCCAGGGCAATCACCGTCAGCAGGGTGCTGCGAATGTTCGGCAGCACGTGGCGCAGCAGAATGGTCATCTCCCCGGCGCCCTTGGCGCGGGCGAGCAGGATGTACTCTTTGTTCATCTCGCTCAGACAGGCCGAGCGCGTCAGGCGGGTAATGCTCGCCAGCGAGTAGTAGGCCAGCAGCAGCACCGGCAGCACCAGGTGACTGACGGCATTACGAAATGCCTCCCGGTCGCCGGAAAGCCAGGTATCAATCAGCGCAAAGCCGGTGCGCGGCTCCACGGTAAACTGCCAGATGTCGTCCAGCCTGCCGGGGCCCGCGCTCCACTGCAGCTTCGCGTAGAACAGGGCCAGCATCAGCAGCCCGAGCCAGAAAATCGGCACCGAGTTACCGAGCAGGGTGAGCGTTCTGATGGCTAAATCGAGCGGCGAACCGGCGTAGCGGGCGCACAGTATCCCGGCAACCACGCCGAGCACGGTGCCGATAATCAGCGCCAGGGTGGCCAGTTCGAGCGTGGCGGGAAAAGCGTGCAGCAGATCCTGCAGCACCGGCTGTCCGGTGGCGCTGGCGGTGCCTAAATCACCGTGGGCGAGGCTCTGCAGATAGTGCCAGAACTGCACGGGAAGAGGCCGATCCAGCCCGAGCTGGTGGCGAACCTGATCGTACGTGGACTGGCTGGCGTGATCGCCGACGATCTGCAGCACGCGATCGACCGGGGAAAACGCCGAAAGCGCAAAGGTGACGAGCAGCAGCCCGAAAAGCGTCAGCAGCAGGGTCAGCAGACCCTGAAGCACGCGGGTGGAAAGATGTGGCATGGGAAATCTCTTCATGCCGGGTGGCGGCTTCGCCTTACCCGGCCTACAAAAACCGAGAACGTAGGCCGGGTAAGCGCAGCGCCACCCGGCAACAAGGGCTACTTCGTGACGCGATCGTACCAGACCATATCCGCGTTCAGCCCCTGCTGATACCCCTTCACGTTTTCGCGCACCACGATCTGGGTTTTGCCCTGGTCGACGAACACGTACGGCGAGTTGTGCTGCAGCTGTTCCTGCATTTTCTTGTACAGATCCAGACGTTTCGCCGGATCAGGCTCGGCCACCGCCGCCAGCGTGGCCTTGTTCAACTCCGGAATTTTCCAGCCGTTCAGTCCGGCCACGGTGCTGGATTTGCCGTCGTTCCACGCGAAAGCGCTGGCGTTGGAGTGCGCGTCAAAGTAGTCCGGGATCCACAGACGAATTGCCGCCTGATGCTGCTTCGCACGCACGCGGGCGTACACCTGGCTCCCGGCGGCGGGCAACAGATCCACCTTCACGCCACCCTGCGCGAAGCTCGCCTGCATCGACTGCGCGATGGTGATAAACGGCGGCTTGTTCTCCACGTCCAGGGTGAAGTGGGCGTCTTTAATACCCGCTTTGGCGAGGATGGCTTTCGCTTTCGCCGGATCAAATTTAAACGGATTATCTTCCAGCGCGCCCGGCAGACCGACCGGCAGGAAGCTCTGATGGACAAAATACTGGCCTTTCAGCAGGTTTTTGGTAATGCCGTCATAGTCCACCAGCCAGCGTGCCGCCTCCCAGAAGGCCGGGTTGTTCAGCAGCGGGTTGGCGCTGTTGCCGGTGTTAAACACCAGGTAATTCTGCTCCGCAGACGGGATGCTCAGTACCTTCACGCCCGGCTTGCCGTCGAGCGCGCTGATCTGGTCTGCACCCAGATCGCGCGCCACGTCCGCGTCGCCCTGCTGGATCAGCAGGCGGCGGGAAGCCGGATCGGGAACGTTTTTAATGATGATGCTCTTAAGCTTCGGCGCGCCACCGGGCGCCGAGTCATTGGCTTCCAGCACAATGGCCTGATGCGGCTGGTAGACGCGCATTTTGAACGCGCCGCTGCCCGCCGAGTGCATTTTCAGCCACGCGTTGCCGAAGTCGTTATCCTTCACGTTCGCCGCAACCTGCTTCTCATCGACGATGGAGGCGATCGGCGTGGAGAGAATGTTGAGCGCCACGGCAGGGCTGACGTCCGCCGTCCAGTGCAGCTGCACGGTGTGGTCATCCACTTTCTTCAGCTGGCTGGCGATGTTGCTCGCCTCCCAGCCCAGCACGTTGAGAATAAAGGCCGGGGATTTGTTCAGCGTCACGGCGCGGGTATAGGAGAAGATCACGTCTTCCGGACGCAGCGGGTTGCCGGAGGCAAATCTGGCATCGGGCCTGAGTTTGATAGTCAGGGTTTTTGCTGCCGCGTCCGCCTGCCAGCTTTCTGCCAGAATCGGGGTGATTTTTTCCGGGTTGTTGCGGTCCGGCTGCACCAGGCGCTGATACAGGCTGGGCACGGTCTGGATACTGGAAAGCTCGTTGGCTTCGGCCGGGTCGAGGCTCACAATGTCATCAAGTCCCTGGGCGACAACCAGCGTATTGGGGGGCGTAGCCGCGTGAGCCGCAGCGGAGAGTGTAGCCAGCACCAGTAAAGGCAGCAGTTTTTTTGTCATAGCGATCCCTGAAGAAAATATATTGTTTGTTTTATGTTCCGCTACGTTAGGCTGGCGAAGGATATACGCAAAGTCGAAATTCTGCTTTGCTTATGCCCTCCAGGAATAATGCATGCGTTCGGGCTATTAACATACGCTGTTTTTCGCCCGCTTTTTAACCTGCTATAACAAAATCCTTACCTTTCAGGGAGTCACTGCCGTGCCCGAAATTAATCAACATGGTCAAACCGTCAACGATATTGTTCCCGACTGGAAAGGCGCGCGCGTGCTGACCCGCACGCCGCTGTTCGGCCTGTATTGCCGTCTGGAGCCGCTGGATGCCGATCGCCACGCGGCCGATCTTTACGAGGCCTACGCGCAGGGCGACGACAGCGACTGGACGTGGCTTGCCAGCACACAGCCCATGAGTGTAGAAGCCACTGCGCATTGGATCATGGCGAAGGTGATGGACGATGAACTGGTGCCGTTTGCCGTCATTGATTTACGCACCGAGCGCGCGGTCGGGCTGGTGAGCTATATGGCCAACGAGCGGCTACTGGGGTCGGTCGAAATCGGTCACGTGACCTGGTCGCGGAAGATGAAAGGCTCCCGCATCGGGACCGAAACGGTATGGCTGCTGCTGAAAAATGCGTTCGAACACGGCTACCGCCGGGTGGAGTGGAAGTGCGATTCGATGAACATCGCCTCACGCAGGGCGGCAGAGCGGCTGGGGTTTGTCTGGGAAGGGCGGCTGCGGCAGAAGCTGGTGCGCAAAGGGCGTAACCGCGACAGCGATATGCTTTCTATTATTGACGGCGAATGGCCGCAAAGAGACGCAGAGCTGCGCGCCTGGCTGGCGGCAGAGAATTTTGACGGAGAAGGGCGGCAGATTACGCGGTTAGAGGCGTTTCGGACGTAATTTTCCCTCATCCAGCCCTCTCCCCAAAGGGAAGAGGGTGTTTTAAGTCCCCTCGCCCCTTTGGGGAGAGGGTTAGGGTGAGGGGCACTCAGCGTCTCACCGGTGCCCCGTTCGCCACATAATACGCCGCCGTGCTCTTCGCCAGCGGCTCGCGCCCGCGAATGGCGTCGGCAATTTTCTCGCCAATCATGATGGTCGTGGCGTTCAGGTTGCCGGTAATGATCTGCGGCATGATCGACGCATCCACCACGCGTAACCCTTCCAGCCCGTGAACGCGGCCTTCGCCGTCGACCACCGCCATCTCGTCATAGCCCATTTTGCAGCTCCCGCACGGGTGGAAGGCGGTTTCGGCGTGGTTACGCACGAACTCGTCCAGCTGCTCGTCGGTCTGACATTCGATACCGGGACTGATTTCGCGGCCGCGGTATTTGTCCAGCGCCGGCTGGTGCATGATCTCACGGGTGATGCGGATCGCGTCACGGAACTCCTGCCAGTCCTGCTCGTGGGACATATAGTTGAACAGGATCGCCGGATGCTGGTGCGGATCGCGCGATTTAATACGCACGTGACCACGGCTTGGCGAACGCATGGAGCCCACGTGGCACTGGAAGCCGTGCTCTTTTACCGCGTTTGAACCGTTGTAGTTAATGGCTACCGGCAGGAAGTGGTACTGAATGTTCGGCCATTCAAACTCCTCGCGGCTGCGGATAAACCCGCCCGCCTCGAAGTGGTTGCTCGCCCCCACGCCGGTGCCGCCAAACAGCCACTCGGCGCCAATCTTCGGCTGGTTCCACCACTGCAGGGCAGGGTAGAGGGAGACCGGCTCTTTGCATTCGTACTGGAGGTACATCTCCAGGTGATCCTGCAGGTTTTCGCCCACGCCGGGCAGGTCGTGGACCAGCGGAATATCGAACTGCTTCAGCAGGTCCGCGTTGCCCACGCCGGAGCGCTGAAGGATCTGCGGCGAAGCAATCGCGCCTGCACACAGCAGCACCTCTTTTTTCGCCGTCGCTCTGGACGGAATAGTGCTTTCGCCCTCCAGCCACTCGACGCCTGACGCACGTTTGCCGTCAAACAGAATGCGATCGGTCATGGCGTGGGTGCGGATGGTCAGGTTCGGGCGCGGTTTGGCCTGATCGAGATAGCCGCGCGCGGTGCTGGCGCGTCGGCCCTGCGGCGTGACCGTGCGGTCCATCGGGCCGAAGCCCTCCTGCTGGTAGCCGTTGAGGTCGTCGGTACGCGGATAGCCCGCCTGCACGCCCGCTTCCACCATCGCCTCAAACAGCGGGTTCACGCCCGGCTTAGAGGTGGTGACGCTCACCGGACCGTCGCCGCCGTGGTAGTCGTTCGGCCCCACGTCGCGGGTTTCTGCCTTGCGGTAGTAGGGCAGGCAGTTGAGATAGCTCCAGTGTTCCAGACCTGGCTCTTTGGCCCAGTTGTCCAGATCCATCGCGTTACCGCGGATGTAGCACATGCCGTTGATCAGCGACGAGCCGCCCAGCCCTTTGCCGCGTCCGCACTCCATGCGGCGGTTGTTCATGTACGGCTCAGGTTCGGTTTCGTACGCCCAGTTGTAGCGCTTGCCCTGCAGCGGAAACGCCAGCGCGGCGGGCATCTGGGTGCGGAAGTCAAAGCGGTAATCCGGGCCGCCCGCCTCAAGCAGCAGGACGGTGGTAGCCGGATCTTCAGTCAGTCGTGTCGCCAGAACGTTGCCGGCAGAGCCGGCTCCGATAATGATGTAGTCAAATTGCAAAAAAACCTCCCGGTTAAAATATGGACTGGAATTTACCCATCTCAACCTGGATGGACTTCACCTGGGTGTAGCTCTGGAGCGTCATCACCCCATTCTCGCGGCCAATGCCGGAGTGTTTATAGCCGCCAACCGGCATCTCCGCCGGGGATTCCCCCCAGGTGTTGATCCAGCAGATACCCGCTTCAAGCTGATGAATGGCGCCGTGGGCGCGGTTCAGGTCGGCCGTGACGATACCCGCCGCCAGACCGTAGTCGGTATCGTTGGCGCGGCGGATCGCTTCTTCCTCGGACGCGTAGGTGAGGATGGACATCACCGGGCCGAAGATCTCCTCGCGCACGATGGTCATCTCGTCTGTGCAGTCAGTGAACACGGTCGGGGCCACCCACGCGCCGTTATCAAAACCTTCGCCCTTCAGCACGTCGCCGCCGCACAGCACGCGCGCGCCTTCTGCTTTGCCTTTGGCGATGTAGCGCAGCACATTGTCACGGTGCGGGAAGCTGACCAGCGGGCCAAAGTTAGTGCGTTCATCGAACAGATCGCCCGCGCGGATGCGGCCCACGCGCTCAACGATTTTCTGCTCAAACGCCGCCTTAACCTTCGCGGGGACGAACACGCGGGTGCCGTTGGTGCACACCTGGCCGGAGCTGAAGAAGTTCGCCATCATGGCGATGTCGGCCGCGAGATCGAGATCCGCATCGTCGAAAATAATCAGCGGAGATTTGCCACCCAGCTCCATCGTCACCTCTTTCAGGGACGAGCCCGCCGCGTTGGCCATCACTTTTTTGCCGCTGGCGACGCCGCCGGTAAAGGAGACTTTAGCGATACCCGGATGTTCAGTCAGGTACTGGCCGGTCTCCGCACCCACGCCCGGCAGGACGTTAAACACGCCGTCCGGCAGACCCGCTTCGGTATAGATTTCGGCAAGTTTCAGGGCGGTAAGCGGGGTCACTTCGCTTGGCTTGAAGATCATCGCGTTACCTGCCGCCAGCGCCGGGGCGGATTTCCACAGGGCGATCTGGATCGGGTAGTTCCACGCGCCGATACCCGCCACTACGCCCAGCGGTTCGCGGCGGGTATAGACGAACGACGTCTCGCGCAGGGGGATCTGGCTGCCTTCCAGCGCCGGGATCAGCCCCGCGTAATACTCCAGCACGTCCGCGCCGGTGACGATGTCCACGGTTGAGGTTTCGGAATACGCTTTACCGGTGTCGAGGGTTTCCAGCTTGGCCAGCTCGTCGTTCCGCTCGCGCAGGATGTCGACGGCGCGACGCAGAATGCGCGAACGCTCCATCGCAGTCATTGCCGCCCAGATCTTTTGCCCGCGCTTTGCGCTTTCCACAGCGCGGTCCACATCCTCGCGCCCGGCGGCCTGCACGCTTGCCAGGACTTCACCGTTGGCCGGGTTGATGGTCTCGAAGGTGCGACCGCTGGTGGCGGATGTATAACCACCATTGATATAAAGCTGCTGTTCTGCCATTCGGGACATAAATTCTCCTCGGTTATTCGGTCGGTAAATGCTGGCTGATGAAGTGGCTGGTGAGCGACTGGGCCAGATTTTTATCCAGCGGTTTACCGCTCAGGGCGGCGCGCAGCCACAGGCCGTCAATCAGTGCCGCCAGCCCGTAGCCCGCTTCCTGGGCCTGTTCGCGCGGCAGCTCGCGGCGGAACTCGTACACCAGGTTTGAGAGCAGACGGCGGCTGCTCACCTGCTGCAGACGGTAGAGCATCGGCTGGTGCATGCTGCTCGCCCAGAAGGCCAGCCAGGCCTTCATCGCCGCGCTGCTGACCTGGGTTTCATCAAAGTTACCGCCGACAATCGCCTGCAGCCGCTGCTCCGCGCTGCCGTCCGGCAGGGCATGCAGGCGGCTTAATACCGCGTCGCGCAGCTGGCCGGTGATGTCGCGCATGGTCGCTTCCAGCAGGCCGTTTTTGTCTCTGAAGTAGTGACTGATGATCCCCGTGGAAACGCCTGCGCGACGGGCGATCTGCGCGATCGTCGCGTCATGCATTCCCACTTCATTTATTGCTTCCAGCGTGGCGTTGATCAGTTGCCTGCGCCGGATCGGCTGCATCCCCACTTTGGGCATTTTTGCCACTCCATTCATCAGCGTTGGTTAACCATTAAAGCGGTTTTTGATTGGACGTTCAATATAAAATGTGTCTTAATTGTTGCGGATTTGGATTTTAATAGTTACAAAAATAGTGGGGATACTGGATGACAGATCTTTCGCAAAACAGAGAAAAGGACAAAATCAATCCGGTTGTTTTTTATACTTCCGCAGGACTGATTTTGTTGTTTTCCCTGACGACGATCTTCTTTAGCAACTTCTCTGCCGAGTGGATTGGACGCACCCTGAACTGGGTGTCGAAGACCTTCGGCTGGTACTACTTACTGGCGGCGACGCTCTATATCGTCTTTGTGGTCTGCGTGGCCTGCTCGCGTTTCGGCTCCGTGAAGCTTGGACCCGAGCACTCAAAACCCGAGTTCAGCCTGCTGAGCTGGGCGGCGATGCTGTTTGCCGCAGGTATCGGCATCGATCTGATGTTCTTCTCCGTGGCCGAACCGGTCACGCAATATATGCAGCCGCCGGAAGGGGCGGGGCAGACGATGGAGGCCGCGCGCCAGGCGATGGTCTGGACCCTGTTCCACTACGGCCTGACCGGCTGGTCGATGTACGCCCTGATGGGGATGGCGCTGGGATACTTTAGCTACCGTTATAATTTGCCTCTGACCATCCGCTCCGCGCTGTACCCGATATTCGGGAAAAAAATAAACGGCCCGATTGGCCACAGCGTGGATATTGCAGCGGTGATCGGCACCATCTTCGGGATCGCCACCACGCTGGGGATTGGCGTGGTGCAGCTCAACTATGGGCTGAGCGTGCTGTTTGATATTCCGGATTCGATGGCGGCGAAAGCGGCGCTGATTGCGCTCTCGGTGATTATCGCCACCATTTCGGTGACCTCCGGCGTGGATAAGGGCATCCGCGTGCTCTCCGAGCTGAACGTCGCGCTGGCGCTGGGTCTGATCCTGTTCGTGTTGTTTATGGGTGATACCTCGTTCCTGCTCAATGCTTTAGTGCTGAACGTGGGCGACTACGTGAACCGCTTTATGGGCATGACGCTGAACAGCTTCGCCTTTGATCGTCCGGTGGAGTGGATGAACAACTGGACGCTCTTCTTCTGGGCGTGGTGGGTGGCGTGGTCGCCGTTCGTTGGCCTGTTCCTGGCACGTATTTCACGTGGCCGCACCATCCGTCAGTTTGTGATGGGCACGCTGATTATCCCGTTTACCTTTACACTGCTGTGGCTGTCGGTGTTTGGTAACAGCGCGCTGCATGAGATTATCCACGGCAACGCGACCTTTGCGCAGGAAGCGATGGCGCACCCGGAGCGCGGCTTCTACAGCCTGCTGGCGCAGTATCCGGCGTTTACCTTTAGCGCCTCCGTGGCGACCATCACCGGCCTGCTGTTCTACGTCACCTCGGCGGATTCCGGCGCGCTGGTGCTGGGCAACTTCACCTCGAAGCTTAAGGACATCAACAGCGACGCGCCAAACTGGCTGCGCATCTTCTGGTCCGTCGCCATCGGCCTGCTGACGCTCGGCATGCTGATGACCAACGGCATTTCCGCCCTGCAGAACACCACGGTGATCATGGGGCTGCCGTTCAGCTTCGTCATCTTCTTCGTGATGGCCGGGTTGTATAAATCTCTCAAAGTGGAAGATTACCGCCGCGTCAGCGCCAGCCGCGACACCGCGCCACGTCCGATGGGGGCGCAGGACAGACTGAGCTGGAAGAAACGCCTGTCGCGCCTGATGAACTACCCGGGCACGCGCTACACCCGCCAGATGATGGAGACGGTCTGTTTCCCGGCGATGGAGGAGGTGGCGCAGG
The DNA here is from genome assembly GCF_026319105.1 of Enterobacter sp. HSTU-ASh6. Lineage (NCBI taxonomy): Bacteria > Pseudomonadati > Pseudomonadota > Gammaproteobacteria > Enterobacterales > Enterobacteriaceae > Enterobacter > Enterobacter sp. HSTU-ASh6. Next base: position 101,019 of record NZ_WSPD01000013.1, read on the forward strand.
AGCTGAAACTGCGTGGTGCTTATGTGGAGCTGAAAAACCTGCCACCGGAAGAGGGGGAAAACCTGGGGCATCTGGATCTGCTGGTGCATATGGGCGACGAGCAGAACTTTGTCTACCAGATCTGGCCGCAGCAGTACTCGGTGCCCGGATTCACCTACCGGGCGCGCAGCGGGAAATCGACCTACTACCGGCTGGAGACCTTCCTGCTGGAAGGGAGTCAAGGAAATGATTTGATGGATTACAGCAAGGAGCAGGTGATTACGGACATTCTGGACCAGTATGAACGGCACCTGAACTTTATCCATCTGCACAGGGAAGCGCCGGGGAATAGTGTGATGTTTCCGGATGTTTAAACAAAATCTGAAAAATACGTTTTACTGTATTTAAATACAGTAAAACGTCCTGGTGTTACTCAGGGAAGAGTAATATTGCTGCTGGAGCCTGATGGTGTCGCATCCAGGCGGTTGTCGCAATTCAGGAAGGAATAGTGGATGAGTCATGCGATAGAGTTTATCGAAACATCGCTCTTCACCCGGCAGATTAAAAGCATTGCTACGGATGATGAATTAAGGGATCTACAAAAAGAGCTCATTGCCAGGCCCGATAAAGGCGATCTTATCCAGCATACGGGTGGGTTACGTAAAATCAGGATTTCCGCAGGTTCAAAGGGGAAAAGAGGCGGAGCCAGGGTCATCTATTTTCTCGCAACGCGGGAGGTCATTTATTTCATCATGGCGTATCCAAAGAGCATCAAGGATAGCCTGACTGATGCTGAGAAAGCAGAGTTCAAAAAACTCACGACAGTTCTTCTGCATACCGCTTCCAATGTTGTTTCTGAAAGGTGTACAATGTACTCCATCAGGCATGAGGAGGTAGGTAATGAGTATCTTTGACGATGTGAAAGCTTCACTGGAAGAGGCTGTTGAGATCCAGGCTGGCAGGAAAGCCCCCTCAAGAGTGACGCGTTATGAGGTGGCTGATGTGCGGGCAATCAGAGAACAGCTAAGCGTCACCCAAAGTGAAATGGCGAAGGCGCTGGGCACGAGCGTTGATACGATAAAAAGTTGGGAGTCGAAACGTCGAAATCCAACGGGATTGGCGGCGAAAGTGCTGAATGTGATTCGGGAGAATCCTGCCTTTTTCAGAGCGCTTGCGGGGCAGTGAAGAGCCATCATGCCGGGTGGCGGCGATGCCTTACCCGGCCTACGATAGTGCAGTATTTAGATCTGCTGGTGAACATGGCGATGAGCAGAACTTTTTCTACCAGATCTGCCCGCAACAGTACTCGTTACTCTGGTTTACTCACCGGGCGCGTAGCGGTTAAAACTTACCCAAGGAAGCTGTGAATGGAAATTACCTCGCTGGCAAGTACCTATAAATTTTTCATCCCTCTATTACCTTATTTGAAGAAATTAATTATTGTTGAAACATTCTTTTCTTTGTCAAATGAGAAGAAGGAAGAGGCTTTAGATTATTTGAAGGAAGGGATAAAAGAGGAAGACCCAATAGGAAAATACAAGCAAAAACTTAAGCTGTCTGATTTTAAATTGTGTGATGACTTTTATTTAAATATTTACATCCTTAGGTATTACCTTGAAAACATCAAGGAGCGCGGGGGTTTTTGTAAGTCTTTATTTCTTGTGAAAGGTTTTTATACTTATGAAAACTCTGAGGTGAAGCTTAAAAGAAATTTGTTATGGCTTCCTTTCTTAATGTTTTTTTTAGGATTGCTTGCCGGTTATGGGGCTTTGTTGTTGTGGTGTGGGACAATATCTTACCCAATGAAATGGTTATATGTCGGTGGGTGTGCTTTTATATTTATTCAGTATGTTTACTATTCTCTTTACAGCTTGTTGAATTATATTCGCTTAAAATTGAAGGTTGAGGAATTTAACTTCTTAATAACGCTGTATCGCCTGGATGAGATGCTCAATAAACTATAGCAACTGGAAGAAGATTTACAGCAGTCAGTCGCGCGTTACAACAACGTGATCACCCGGTCGTTATTTAGTAACCAGTGAACTGTAAATAGCATGTTTTCCTTAAACTCAGCCTGGGAGCGGGTCAGGGCCAGCGTAAGTGTTCTTTCATCGAGTCGCGTAATACGAGCACAGTCAAAATCCATAAAAGTCTTCACCTGCGGAAAGAGCGCCTTAAACAGACTCTCTTTGGCGCTAAACGTCAGCGTCAGCGCCAGCGCGAAAGGGTAGCCCGAACGCGTCAGGCACATCGCTTCCTGCGCATCAATAATGCCATCCTGGATTTCCCGGGCTTCACGGTCTGGAAGTATGGCTTCGCAATCAATACCCACCCGCGCATCGGGATGACGGACGACAACCGCCATTGCCTGCGTGCCGCTGTGGGTGATGCTGCCTGAAATGCCTTCTGGCCAGAGTGGTTCGCCGCTGGGGCCGATGCCGGGAACGGTGTGGTCAGGTAAGGCATGCGCGGCGGCGATGCGGCCAGCCAGATGCTCTGCTTTGCGTTTGCGTCCGGCGTTTGCAAGTTCAGCGTGATGGGGGAGCCAGAGGAGATCGGCGTCGGTGAAGGTCGTGGGATCGAAGGTGACGTGGTGGACGGTGTGATTGGCGAGAATGAGCGTGCGGTGGGTGGTGTGCATGGTTTTCCCCTCACCCTGACCCTCTCCCCTGAGGGGAGAGGGAAGGATTGACTTCAGTGCCTTAAAAACGCGTATTCACGCTCATATACCAGGTGCGACCCGGCTCATTATACGTATACGCCCCTGCACCGTACATATACGCGCCGGTGGTGGCGTTACCCGTGGTCTGGGCATTACCCGCACGCCACTGGCGCTTGTCGAAGACGTTATCCACGCCGCCGGTCAGGCTGACGTTTTTGGTCATGTCCCAGGTCGCGCTCAGACCCACGATGCTGTACGGGCTGACTTCGTCTTTCTCAGAACCGGTCACCGGCTGACCTTTGTAGTTGTACTTCTTCGGCTGCTGCTTGCCGTACCAGGTGAAAGTCGACTGGAGCGACACGTCCTGATGGACCTGCCAGCTCAGGGTCGAGTTCAGCGTGTACTCCGGGATAATCGACAGACGATCGCCGGTCTCCTTGTTCTTGCTCTGCAGCATGTAAGTAATATTGTTGGTCCAGTTAATGGTGTCGCTGACCGGCACGTTCAGGGATCCTTCCAGCCCTTCAACCACCGCTTTCGGCACGTTTTCCCACTGGTAGATATCGGTCTGCACTTTGCCGGAAGAGGTGTGACCAATCGGCGCGTAGCCCGCTTCAATCTTGTCGCGGTAGTCGTTGCGGAACCAGGTCACGCCCGCCAGCCAGCCGTCGCGCTTCCACTCCAGACCAATCTCTTTGTTGATGCTGGTTTCGGCCTTCAGATCCTCATTACCCATCATGTAGCAGCCCACGCCGTCGGAGCTGGCGTAGCAGCCCTGGCCTTTGCTGTAGAGCAGGTAGTTCGGGTTGGTCTGGTACAGGCTCGGCGCTTTGTAAGCCCGCGCGATCCCCATCTTCAGCGTGAAGTTATCCCCCAGACCTTGCGACAGGTTCAGGGACGGGCTCCAGTTGTTGCCGACGATGGTGTGATGGTCGAAGCGCAGCGCCGGAGTCAGCGTGGTGCTGTCGGTTAGCTCCATATTGTTCTCGGCGAACAGGGAGAAAATCTCTGCCGAGGTGTATGGACTGCGATCGTTACTCATCCCCGGAATGGTGCCGCCCTGCTGGGTTTGCGTGAAGGAGGTGGAATCCTTCATGCGCTGCTGGTTCCATTCGGTGCCCAGCGTCAGATTCTGGTTGACGAGGAAATCAATCGGCAGGTTGATCTCGCTGTGCAGCATCACGTCGGCCAGGTCGGTGTCGGTGAATTTTTCGCTGTTGAACAGGCCTTCCAGACCCCCTGCCAGCCCTTCGCCCAGACGGGAGTTGCGGGTGTGCTCGTACTGCGCCCAGTTGCTGGTGGTTATGCCGTTATCCCAGCCGCCGTTCCAGGTAACGGCGAAGTTCTGGCGATAGATACGGTTGGTCTCTTTGCCGTAATTCTTTTTCACCAGCGCGTTGTCGTTGTTGGTGTTCTGGGTGTCACCCGCGTAGAGGTTGTTCTGGCGGCTGTAACCTGCTTCAAACTCCAGGGACTGCATCGGCGCGAAGTCCCAGCGGACCACCCCGTTAATGTCTTTGTTCTCCACACCTTCCCGGCCAGCCGGCAGGGTATTGGCGTAGGCGCCGGTACGCTCAGACTGGTGACCCTGGTTGATGTCCCACGCGTCGGCTTGCGTTTTGTCCAGGTTACCAAACATGCGGAAGCTGAAATCGCCGCCAAGCGGGCCGCTCAGGCTGAAGTTGGTGCGTTTGGTGGAACCTTCGTCCTTGTGTTCTGGCGCATTCAGGTAGGTGTTCCAGGAGCCATGCCACTGGTCGTCGAATTTTTTGGTGATGATGTTCACCACGCCGCCTGCCGCACCGTTGCCGTAGCGCGCGGCCGCCGGTCCGCGGATCACTTCGATGCGCTCGATCATCTCTGGCGGTACCCAGCCGGTATCGCCGCGGGTATCACGCTCGCCGCGCCAGCCCAGACGGATGGAGTTACGGCTGGTTACCGGCTTGCCGTCGATCAGGATCAGGGTGTTTTCCGGCCCCATGCCGCGAATATCAATCTGACGGTTATTCCCGCGCTGGCCGCTGGTGGAGTTCCCGGTCAGGTTCACGCCCGGCATGGTACGGATGATTTCCGCCACGTCGCGCGCGGGCGGGTTTTTACGGATCTCATCGGCGGTGATGGTTGATACCCCCGGTGCCTGCAGGTTCTGCTCGGCGGCGGTGATGACCATGGTGTCTTCGTGCTGCGCGGAGGCGTTGTTATCGTCTGCCAGCGCGGGCAGCGCGGCGCCGTAAATCCCTAAATTGACCAGCAAGGCCAGAGAGTGAATCTTCTTATTCATTGTACGTCCTGCTTTTATGGTTGTTTTATGAGCGCTTCCCACAGCGCGGCCACTACGCTATTGCAAATGCAAATAGTTATCAATAATATTATCAATAAAATTTGCTCTGAAACAAAAAAGACTGTTAAACATGAGGTTATAAGGGTGACGGCGTTAACAACGGGCAGTGAAGCGTGGTGGCAGTCGAAAAACGGGCCTGAATGGACACGGGAAAAAGGAAAATATCGCGTCACGTTCTGGTGGCGTGACCCGGCAGGAACGCAAAGAACGTCACCGATCAAACGCGTCTGGCTCTACGTCACCGGGGTGACCGATCACCACCAGAATGCCCGCCCGCAATCCCTTGAACGCATCCCGGATACCGACGTCTGGCAGTGGCAGGGCGAATTTTTCCCCGCGTGGCGCGGGAGCTACTGTTTTATCCCCTCTGTGAATGAAAACGATTTTGCCGACGCCGTGTTCGCAGGCCAGAAGCCGGACCGCCTGGCGCTGCGCGAAGGCTGGCGAAAACTGCTGCCGCACGCGGTGTCTGACCCGCTAAATCCGCAGAGCTGGCGCGGCGGGCGCGGCCATGCCGTCTCGGCGCTGGAGATGCCGGAAGCACCGGTTCAGCCGGGCTGGCAACATTCCGATACCCCTCAAAACGCGCCGGTCTGCATTGAATGGGAAAGCGCGCGCCTGAAAAACCGCCGCCGTGTATGGATTTTTACCACCGGGGACGAAAACCCTGAACGCCCGCTGGCCGTGCTGCTCGACGGTCAGTTCTGGGCCGAAAGCATGCCCGTCTGGCCTGCGCTGACGTCGCTTACTGCCGGGCGCAAGCTGCCGCCAGCCGTCTACGTGTTAATCGATGTGATCGACATGGCGCATCGCAACAGCGAACTGCCCTGTAACCCCGATTTCTGGCTGGCGGTGCAGGAAGAACTTCTCCCGCTTGTCAAAAAACACGCGCCGTTCAGCGACCGCGCCGACCGTACGGTGGTGGCGGGCCAAAGCTTTGGCGGACTCTCTTCCCTGTATGCGGGCCTCAACTGGCCGCAGCGTTTTGGCTGCGTGCTAAGTCAGTCCGGCTCCTACTGGTGGCCGCATCGCGGCGGGCAGCAGGAGGGACGCCTTATCGAACAACTCAGGGCGGGGGAGATAACCGCGCGTGGGCTGCGCATTGTCCTGGAGGCCGGGCGCAACGAGCCGCTCATTTTCAACGCGAATCAGGCGATTTACGCCGAACTGCATGCGCAACAGCAGGTTTACTGGCGTCAGGTTGACGGCGGGCACGATGCGCTTTGCTGGCGCGGGGGGCTGACGCAGGGGCTGATCACCCTCTGGCAGCCGCTTATTCAATAACGGAGTCTGTATGGAATTCAGCAATCCTTTCGATAATCCGCAGGGACAGTTTGCCATTTTGCAAAACGACCAGGGGCAGTACAGCCTGTGGCCGCAGCAGTGCGAACTGCCGGCAGGGTGGCGTGTGGTGTGCGAGGCACAGTCCCAGGAAGCGTGCCAGCAGTGGCTGGCGGAATGCTGGCAAACGCTGGAACCGTCTCATTTTGCAAAGGGGAACGCATGAACCGTCTGCCTCTCGTTGCCGCCCAGCCGGGTATCTGGATGGCGGAACAGTTATCCACGTTGCCAAACGCCTGGAGCGTGGCGCACTACACCGAGCTGAAAGGGGATATCGACGCGCCGCTGATGGCAAAAGCCATTGCGGCGGGCATGATGCAGGCCGATACCCTGCGCACGCGCTTTACGCAAGAGAACGGTGAGGTATGGCAGTGGGTAGATGAAGCCTTCATTCTGCCGGAACCGTCCATCGTGCGCGTCGACTCGCATGACGCTGCTATGGCGCTGATGGAGGCCGATCTCAACCAGAACCTGCGCGTTGACAGCGGCCAGCCGCTGGCGTTTCACCAGCTGATTCAGGTGGGGGAGCAGTGCTGGTACTGGTATCAGCGTTATCACCATCTGGTTGTGGATGGCTTCAGTTTCCCGGCCATTACCCGCCAGATTGCCGCAATTTATTCCGCATGGCAAAAGGGCGAACCCACGCCTGAGTCTCCGTTCACGCCGTTTGCGGAGGTGGTGGAAGAGTACCAGCGCTATCGCGACAGTGAAGCCTGGCGGCGCGACGGTGCCTTCTGGGCCGAACAGCGCAAGCAGCTGCCTTCGCCGGTCTCGCTCTCTTCCGCGCCGCTGCCGGGCCGTGCCGCGACAACGGATATTCTGCGCCTGAAAATCGCCACTGACGGTCGTGCCTTTAGCCGGCTTGTACAGGCGGCAGGGCAGGTGCAGCGCGCCGAACTGGCGCTTGCGCTGGTGACGCTCTGGCTCGGGCGCCTCACCGGACGGCTGGACTACGCCGCCGGGTTTATCTTTATGCGCAGGATGGGATCGGCCGCGCTGACCGCGACCGGGCCAGTGCTCAACGTCCTGCCGCTGGCGGTGAATATCAATCCGCAGGAGAGCCTGCCGGACCTGGCGCAGCGCCTGGCGAACCAGCTAAAAAAAATGCGCCGCCACCAGCGCTACGACGCCGAGCAGATCGTGCGCGACAGCGGGAAAGCGGCGGGCGACGAGCCCCTGTTTGGCCCCGTGTTGAACGTGAAGGTGTTCGACTACCGGCTGGAACTCGACGGTGTGGAGGCCATCACCCACACGCTGGCGACCGGCCCGGTGAATGACCTTGAGCTGGCGCTGTTCCCGGATGAACAGGGGGGACTCAGTATTGAAATCCTCGCCAGTAAGCTGCGTTATAATGAAGCGACGCTTACCCGTCATGTTGCCCGTCTGAACGCGATGCTCATTCAGTTTGCCGCCAACCCGGACCTGCGCTGTGGCGAGGTGGAGACCGTTTCAGAACAGGAGTATGCGCAGCTTGCGCGCATCAACGATACCGGGCTGGCGCTGCCGTCCACTACGCTCGCCGATCTGGTGGCGGAGCAGGCAAGCAACACGCCTGACGCCCCCGCGCTGGCGGATGCGCACATCGAGCTTACCTATCGCCAGATGCGTGAGCAGGTGGTGGCACTGGCAAACCTGCTGCGCGAGCGTGGCGTGAAGCCGGGCGACAGCGTGGCGGTGGCGCTGCCGCGCTCGGTGTTCCTGACGCTGGCCTTACACGGCATTGTCGAAGCGGGTGCCGCGTGGCTGCCGCTGGACACCGGCTACCCGGACGACCGCCTGCGGATGATGCTGGAGGACGCGAAGCCGTCCCTGCTCATTACCACCGACGAGCAGCGTCCGCGCTTTAGCGATCTGCCGATTCCCACCTTTAGTTACAACACACTATTACCGACCGCGGGGGCTGAGCCGCTGCGCCTGGCGAAGCCGGAGCAGACGGCGTACATCATCTTTACCTCCGGTTCGACGGGGCGTCCGAAAGGGGTGATGGTCGGGCATACTGCCATCGTTAACCGTCTGAAGTGGATGCAGGATCACTACCCACTGAACGCGAGCGACGTGGTGGCGCAGAAAACGCCGTGCAGCTTTGACGTGTCGGTGTGGGAGTTCTGGTGGCCGTTTATCGCCGGGGCGAAGCTGATGATGGCCGAGCCGGACGCGCATCGCGATCCGCAGGCGATGCAGAGCTTCTTCGCGCACTACGGCGTGACTACTACCCACTTTGTGCCGTCGATGCTGGCGGCGTTTGTCGCCTCGCTGACGGCGGAAAACGTCGGGTGCTGCAACACGCTTAAGCAGGTGTTCTGCAGCGGCGAAGCGCTGCCGACAGCGCTGTGCCGCGAGTGGGAAGCGTTGACCCATGTGCCGCTGCATAACCTCTATGGTCCAACCGAAGCGGCGGTGGACGTCAGCTGGTATCCGGCGTTTGGCCCGGAACTGGCGGCTGTTGAAGGCAACAGCGTGCCGATCGGTTTCCCGGTGTGGAACACGGGGCTGCGCATTCTGGATGCGATGATGCGCCCGGTGCCCTTTGGCGTGGCGGGGGATCTTTACCTGACCGGCATCCAGCTGGCGCAGGGGTATCTGGGTCGTCCTGATCTGACCGCCAGCCGTTTTATCGCCGATCCGTTCGCCCCTGGCGAGCGGATGTACCGCACTGGCGACGTCGCCCGCTGGCTGGACAACGGCGCGGTGGAGTATCTGGGCCGCAGCGACGATCAGCTGAAAATTCGCGGCCAGCGCATCGAGCTCGGTGAAATCGACCGGGCGATGCTGTCGCTGCCGGACGTGGCCCAGGCCGTGGCGCATGCCTGCGTGTTCAATCAGGCGGCGGCAACGGGCGGTGATGCGCGCCAGCTGGTGGGGTATGTGGTCTCTGAATCGGGTCTGCCGCTGGATCGCGACGCGCTGCTGGCATCACTCAAAGCACAGCTGCCGCCGCATATGGTGCCGGTGGTGCTGCTGCAAATCAGCGCGCTGCCGTTAAGCGCCAACGGCAAGCTCGACCGTAAGGCGCTGCCGCTGCCGGAGCTGACCAGCAAAACATCCGGTCGCGCGCCGGAAAGCGCAACCGAAATCGGCGTCGCGCAGGCGTTTGCCGCGCTGCTGGGCTGCGAGGTCAACGATACCGAAGCCGACTTCTTTGCCCTTGGCGGCCACTCGCTGCTGGCGATGCGCCTCGCGGCACAGCTGAGCCGCACGTTTGCCCGCAAGGTCACGCCGGGGCAGATTATGGTCGCCTCCACGGTCAGCAAGCTCAGCGCGCTGCTGGACTCGTCGATGAGCGACGCGCAGGCGCAGCGTCTGGGGTATGAAACCCTTCTCCCGCTGCGTGAAAGCGACGGCCCAACGCTGTTCTGCTTCCATCCGGCTTCCGGTTTTGCGTGGCAGTTTAGCGTGCTGGCTCGCTATCTTAGTCCGCGCTGGTCCATTACCGGCATTCAGTCACCTCGCCCGGACGGGCCAATGCAGCAGTGTGCGGATCTGGATGAGGTCATCGAACATCACCTGAAAACCTTGCGCGCACAGCAGCCGCAGGGACCGTATTACCTGTTCGGTTATTCCCTTGGCGGCACGCTGGCGCAGGGCATTGCCGCGCGTCTGTGCGCGCAGGGGGAAGTCGTCGCGTTCCTCGGCCTGCTGGATACCTGGCCGCCGGAAACCCAGAACTGGGCAGAGAAAGAGGCGAACGGCCTCGACCCGGCAGTGCTGGCGGAAATCGAGCGCGAGCGACAGGCGTTTATCGCCGCTCAGCAGGGACAGGGCTCCAGCGAACTGTTTAGCGCTATTGAGGGCAACTACGCTGACGCGGTGCGCTTGCTCACCACGGCACACAGTGCGCGCTTCGAGGGTAAAGCGACGCTGTTTGTGGCCGAGCGCACGCGCACGCAGGATCCGCAGGTTGCGTGGGCACCATGGGTAGGTGAACTGGAGGTGTACAGCCAGGACTGCGCCCACGTGGATATCATTTCACCGCAGGCGTTTGAGAAGATTGGGTCGGTGTTGAGGGAGATTTTGGGGTAGTGAAACTGCCCGGTGGCGCTGCGCTTACCGGGCCTACGGGAGCTGAGTGTAGGCCGGGTAAGGCGAAGCCGCCACCCGGCAATTACCGCCGACCTAACGGCACCACCAGCGGCGTCCCCGCCACTGGATCGTCAATAATCATGCAGCGCATGCCGTAGATCCGCGCGATCAGCTCTGGCGTCACAATCTCCTTTGGCGCGCCCTGCGCCACAATCTCGCCGTCGCGCAGCGCAATCAGATGCGTGGCGTAGCGGCACGCCTGGTTCAAATCATGCAGTACCGCCGCCAGGGTGTAGCCCTGCGTGCGGTTCAGCTCGCTCAGCAGCTCCAGCAGGTCAATCTGATGGCTGATATCCAGCCAGGTCGTCGGTTCGTCCAGCAGCATGATGGCGGTCTCCTGCGCCAGCACCATCGCGATCCACGCCCGCTGGCGCTGCCCGCCGGAGAGGGTGTCCACGCTTTGCAGCGCGAGATCGGTAATCCCGGTCGCCCGCATTGCGCGGTTGACCGCCTCCTCATCCTCTTTACGCCAGCGGGTAAACAGCGGCTGGTGCGGGTAGCGCCCGCGCGAAACCAGCTCCAGCACCGTGATGTCTCCCGGCGTGGTGGCGTTTTGCGCCAGCAATCCGATGCGCCTGGCCACCTCTTTGCTGGGGAAGCGCTGGATCTGCTCGCCGTCGAGGAATACGCTGCCCTCAACCGGCGTCATCAGGCGGCTCAGCGTGCGCAGCAGTGTCGATTTACCGCAGCCGTTCGGGCCGATAATTGCCGTAAAATGGCCGTCCGGGATCGCGACGGTTAAATCACGGGCAATGATTTTTTTGCCGTAGCTGAGGGTGAGGTTTTCGCCGCGCAGGCGGGAGGGGGTATAGGTCATTTCTTGCGTGACTCCTGAACGAGCAAGACGATGAGGTAAATCCCGCCGAGGCTGACGGTCACGACGCCCACCGGCAGTTGATAAGGCATAAACAGCTGCCGGGCGCAGAGATCCGCGGCCAGCAGCAGCACCGCGCCGCACAGCGCCGCCTGGGTCAGACCCCAGCGCGCGGTGCCGCTAAGACGACGGGCGATATGCGGCGCCACCAGGGCGATAAATGAGATTGGCCCGGCGATGGCGGTAGCGGCTGCGGTCAGCAAGACCGCCACCAGCATCAGCATCAGGCGCGAGCGCTCAACGCCGACACCCAGCGCGCAGGCGCTGTCGTCGCCCATCTCCAGCAGACGCATGCGCCGCACCAGCAGCAGTGCGGCAATAAACATCAACATAATCAATGGCGCGGCGGGCCAGGTTTTGCCCCAGGTCAGGCCGTTGAGCGAGCCTGCGTACCACAGCCCGGCGGAGAGCGCGGTTTCCAGCGAGGCCTGCAGCAGCAGCCAGGTATTAAACGCCATCAGCATGGCGCGCACACCAATACCGATGATGATCAGGCGGAAGGTGTCGATACCGTTGCGCCAGGCAAGCAGCCAGATAAGCAGGGACGTGAGCATGCCGCCCGCCATCGCCGTAAAGGTGATGGCCGTCAGGTGCTGACCAAACAGCACCATCGCCACCAGCACGCCGCTCCAGGCGCCGGTATTGAGGCCCATCACGTCCGGGCTGCCGAGCGGGTTGCGCATCAGCGACTGGAATATCGCACCGCTGACGCCGAGCGCCGCGCCCACCAGAATCGCCATCGCCACACGCGGCAGTCGCCATTCGGTGACCACCAGGGAGAGATTGCGCGGTGCGCTGCCGAGCAGGGCGTTAAAGACCTGAGTAAAATCGAGCGTGACCGCGCCGCTGCGCAGGCTCCAGACCGCCAGCAGCAGAATGGCGACAAGCAGCAGTGCGACGCTGGTCATTAAACGACGGGACGGGGCCATCATACGGCACCTCCGCGTTTACGGCGCACGAGGAAGATCAGCACCGGCGCGCCGATAAAGGCGCTGACCACCGAGACGCGCAGCTCGCCGGGTACCAGAAGACGACCCACAACATCGGCCACCAGCAGCAGGGCGGGCGTTGCCAGTAGCGTCACCGGCAGCGACCAGCGGTGATCCGCCCCCACCAGCCAGCGCGCCATGTGCGGCATCATCAGGCCGATAAAGGCTATCGGGCCGACAACCGCCGTCGCGCTGCCGCACAAAACGGTGATGACCAGTAATCCCGTCAGCTGGGTCCGCGCCACGCGGTTGCCGAGCGCGGTGGCGGTGTCGCTCCCGAGACTCAGGCTGTTCAGCGCCCGGCTTAACAACAGCGCCACGGCGGCGGCGATAATCACCGGGATCGCCACCACTTTTAAGGTGTCCAGCGTGCGGATATCCAGCGAGCCGGCCTGCCAGAAACGTAGCCGATCGTAGACGTCCGGGTTGAGCAGGGCGATGCCGCTGGATAGCCCTTCCAGCACCGCGCCGAGCGCCACGCCTGCCAGCGTTAAGCGAACCGGACTCAGCTGGCCGCCGCCCTGGCTGCCGGTAAACGCCACCACCAGCGAGGCGGCCAGCGCGCCGCAGAAGGCCATCACCAGTTGTTCAGACGGCGAGGTCAAACCGAGCAGCGCCGCGCCGAGCACGATGGCAAAGCTGGCTCCGGCGTTAACGCCGAGAATGCCGGGGTCCGCCAGTGGGTTACGGGTGAGGGTTTGCATCAGCGCACCGGCAAGACCGAGTGCGCCACCGGCCAGCAGCCCGGCGAGCGTGCGGGGCAGACGGGCGTCGAGCACGATAACGCAGTCGGCGCTCTGACAGGTGCCGGTGAGCGCATCAACGATAACGGATGCGGGCAGCGGCTTCGCGCCGACCAGCAGGCTGAGTGCAATCGCCAGAATTAACAGCAGCAATAAAACGGGCACGGCAAGGGCGCGCACCGAAGAAGAGGAAAACGACATAGCAACATCCATGACTTGATAATGATAGTGATTATCGTTATCTATCTTATTTGGCTATGTTAGCATGTGCGCCCATGGAAAGGGTAGAATTACACTCAAGGCTTTGTCATGAATCAAAAATCCTGGCTGCTCAACCTCAGCCTGCTTAAAACACACCCGGCGTATCGCGCTGTGTTTATCGCCCGCTTTATCTCCATTTTGTCCCTCGGCCTGCTCGGCGTGGCTGTGCCGGTACAGATCCAGACCATGACGCACTCCAGCTGGCTGGTGGGCCTTTCGGTCACCTTAACCGGTGGGGCGATGTTTATCGGCCTGATGGTCGGCGGCGTGCTGGCGGACCGCTACGAGCGTAAAAAGCTGATCCTGCTGGCGCGCGGCACCTGCGGGGTGGGGTTTGTCGGGCTGTGTTTGAACGCCATGCTGCCTGAGCCGTCGCTGGTGGTCATTTACGCGCTTGGCCTGTGGGACGGTTTCTTTGCCTCGCTGGGCGTGACGGCGTTGCTGGCGGCCACGCCTGCGCTGGTGGGGCGCGAAAACCTGATGCAGGCCGGGGCGATTACCATGCTCACCGTCCGTCTGGGCTCGGTGATTTCGCCTATGGTCGGCGGTCTGCTGCTGGCAACGGGTAACGTAGCCTGGAACTACGGGCTGGCAGCGGCGGGCACGTTTATCACCACGCTGACGCTGCTGCGCCTGCCGCTTCTGCCCCCGCCGCCGCAGCCGCGCGAGCATCCGCTGAAATCACTGATGGCGGCCATTCGTTTTCTGTTCAGCAACCCGCTGATCGGCGGGATTGCGCTGCTCGGCGGCCTGCTGACCATGGCGAGTGCGGTGCGCGTGTTGTACCCGGCGCTGGCGGGCGAGTGGCAGATGAGCGCTTCGGAGATAGGCATTCTCTACGCCGCCATTCCGCTCGGCGCGGCGTGCGGTGCGCTGACCAGCGGCAACCTGGCGCAGAGCGCGCGGCCGGGGTTGATTATGTTGCTTGCCACGCTGGCCTCGTTTATCGCCATTGGCTTCTTCAGCCTGATGCCGGTGTGGGCGCTGGGCGTGATGTGCCTGGTGATTTTCGGCTGGCTGAGCGCCATCAGCTCGCTGTTACAGTACACCCTGATCCAGACCCAGACGCCGGAAGGGATGCTGGGGCGCATTAACGGCCTGTGGACCGCGCAGAACGTGACGGGCGATGCCATTGGCGCGGCGATCCTCGGCGGCCTGGGGACGATAATGACCCCGGTGGCGTCGGCGAGCAGCAGCGGGTTTGTATTAGCCGCTATTGGCGGGATCTTATTGATGTCGTTGGCAGAATTGCGCCGATTCAGGCAGGAGGTTGTGTTTAATAACGGTGCGGCCTGATGCCCTTGTATGTTTAAAGTCACTTCAGTTACCCGTCAACAGACGGGTAAACTGTCACTGAGTTTGACCTGATGCCA